>VHAW01000001.1 GCA_016872225.1 Sphingomonadales bacterium
AGCCTGACGAGCACGCAATTCCTTAAGAACCCCTGTTTTCTCGAATTTCTTCTTGAAACGCTTGAGGGCCTTGTCTACGGCTTCGTTGTCTTTGAGGTCGATTTTGAGCATGCTTAGAGAATAAGGATGGCAAAGGTAATCAGGATTCTTTGAACAATTGCCTTGCAATGACCAATTTTTGGATTTCACTGGTCCCTTCCCCAATAGTGCAGAGCTTGGAGTCACGGTAGTACTTTTCTACGGGGAAGTCTTTGGTGTAACCGTATCCGCCAAAGATTTGGACGGCCTCGGTTGATGCCCGCACCGCGACCTCTGAGGCATAGTATTTGGCCATTGCGGAGACTTTGGTGACGGGCTTACCGGCATTCTTGAGCGCAGCGGCTTCCATCGTCAAGAGCTGTGCGGCCTCTATTTCAGTAGCCATATCCGCCAACTTGAAGGCAATCCCCTGGAATTCAGCAATAGGCTTCCCGAATTGTTGGCGTTCACCCGCATACTGCACCGCTGCCTCCAAGGCTCCTTTGGCAATGCCCAGGGACAAGGCGGCAATACTGATGCGACCTCCGTCCAGAATTTTCATAGCTTGCACAAATCCATCCCCGACTTTACCCAAAAGGTTCTCCTTGGGGACTTTGCAGTCTTTGAAAATCATTTCCGTCGTCTCGGAACAGCGCATGCCCAATTTGTTTTCTTTGCGCCCTTGGAGCCAACCTTCGGTACCCCGCTCCACCACCAAGGCAGAAATGCCATGGGAATCCAAAAGCTCCCCCGTTCTCACCATGACCACCGCAATTTCCGCGGAATTTCCGTGGGTTATCCAACATTTAGCACCATTCAATAGCCAATGATCGCCCTTATCCACTGCGGTCGTCAACATCCTCAAAGCATCCGATCCGGTATTGGGCTCGGTCAAACCCCAAGCTCCGATCCACTCGCCCGATGCCAAACGGGGCAACCAGCGACGCTTCTGTTCTTCGTTCCCAAAAGCCATGATATGGCCTGTGCACAGGGAGTTATGAGCCGCCATGGAAAGCCCTATGGAAGGATCCGCCTTGGACAGTTCCACAATGGCCTCCACATATTCCTCGTAGCCCAAACCGGTTCCCCCATAGGCTTCGGGAACCAAAACGCCCATCAGGCCCAATTGCCCCATTTCTTTGAACAAATCGCGAGGGAATTCCTGGCTCTCATCCCATTCCATGGAAAAGGGCTTGATTCGACGAGCGGCAAATTCCTTCACGGAAGAGCCAATCATCCGGGTGCTTTCTGAGGTCTTAAAATCCATGTTCCAAAACTACGCCTAAACCAAGAAGCCACCAACGGCAGAGTTACTCTTTCCTTAGGGCTTCAGGTAAGGCAAGACCCTCAGCCATTGCGATGAATCTGTGCCTAGGATTTGAAAAAGTTCGTTGCTTGAACGATAAGGTCCATGTTGGCGACGGTAGGCCACCATACGCTTTGCAAGCGACCAACCCACGTAAGGGTGATCAGACAAAACCTCCACATCTGCTTTGTTGATGCTTATTTGTTGAATCGAGGAGCTTTCCAACGTAACGTATCTCAGCACAACCTCAAACGTGATGCTATCCATCCCGTAAACTTCCAGCAATTGATGGGCATGAACAAAACCTCCTAACCTGTTCCGGTAGGTCCAAATTCTTCGTGCCAAGGAAGGCCCTACCCCGCGTAATCGCATCAAATCGCTCGTGTCTGCCTTGTTCAAATCGATATGTTCCCCGGGCCTAAGTTTGGACAAAAACGCTTTGCCTTCTTGGGCATTTTTCCTGTTCAGCCTTTCTTCATCCTGCACCTCCTGAATCAACCCCAAGAGATAGGGATCCTTAACCTCTACCGACCCTTCATTGGGCATTGACCATTCCCGAAAGGCGGGGACCGCCCAGGTCATTAGGGACAAGAATCCCAAACCCAAGGCCTCTTGCTTACCAATACGGGCTATGGAATAAACCCAAAACGTTCTCATCGATATCAAGCAACCTCTCCATCCGAATCATGGGTTGAATTCTCCGTGGATTCAGGTGGACTGTTCAACACTTTCCACAAAAAATATCCGGTAAAAGCCGTAACAATTCCTTGAGATAGCAGCATGGTAATCAAAGCAAGGTTCGTCATCGTTCTAAGGTTTGAAGGAATTATGGGATTTGAATTAAATTCTTGTTTTACGGCGGCGGTAAGCTACATAAACAGCGTAAGCGATTCCGGCATAGAGTGCGAGCAAGAGAATTCTCGCTCCCTGAACATAATGGTTGCTTGGATTCTGAATTTTGGAAATAATATCCGGCAAAGACCCCAGAAAGACCGCGAGCAAAATAAGCGGGGTGACGTATTGAATAATGAAGCGGTACACCTTTGGGATTTTCATATCGGCCCCTTCGTTAATTTCTTTCCAGCCTTGGTCCATTCCAAAAACCCATGCAAACAAAATGACTTCGAGCAAGGCAAAGAGCACCAAACTGACCGTCCCTGCCCAATAATCGTATTCGTCAAAAACCCCTTCGTTGAAGAAGAAAACGGAGGGCGCACCCAGCACCAAAACAATCAACCCAAAAGTCCACGCAGAGGGACCACGCTTCCACCCAAATTCATCCCTCAAAAATGCCATGACCGGGGTCCCCATGGCCAACGATGAGGTAATTCCTGCAAAAAACAAAAGGCCAAACCAGCATATCCCCGCAACGGCCCCCATCATAGGGCCCCATTGGGTAAATAAATACGGCAAGGTTTTGAACCCTAGTCCCAAACCGCCGCTTTTGGTTAGCTCAACCACCTGATCCACACCTAAGTAGCCAATCGCAATTGGAATGAGAATAGAGCTGCCCAAGACAACCTCCACAAACTCATTCATCCAACCTGCGGACATGGCGTTCAATGCAATATCTTGTTTACTGCGGACATAAGCCGCATAACATTGTATGGAGCCCATGCCTACGCTCAACGTAAAAAAGATTTGTCCTGCGGCAGCTAACCAAACCTTGGTATTCCAGATGGAGTCAAAATTGGGAGTCCACAAAAAATTCAAGCCAACTGTTCCATCCAACAAAGCCCCAAATTCACCGGCTTTGAGGGTGATCCCTTTGTAAGCCAAAAACAATCCGAACAGCAGGAGCAGCGGCATCCCCACTTTGGCCGCTTTCTCCACACCGCCGGACAGACCTTTGGAAAGAATATAGGTATTCAAGAACAGGCAAAACAACCAAAAATAGATGGCTGTATGATTTTGATTCATGGTGATGTAGGAAGCAAAATAATTTGCAACCCCATCCTGCCCCATTCCGTTAAATCCACCTTGAATGAACATCCATACATAATTCAAAGTCCAACTTTCCAAGTAACAATAATAGGCTGCCACGGCAATGTTGGTAAATATCCCAAAGACACCTACATATTTCCACAAGGCTCGCTTCGGATCCAACTCATGCAAAATGAAAGGAGTTGAATGGTTGCCTTTCTTCCCTCCAAAACGCCCTGTTGCCCACTCAACCCACAACAGGGGAATACCCATCAACAGAAAACACACCAAATAAGGGATGATAAAGGCCCCTCCCCCATTCTGAATAGCCTGTACGGGGAATCGAAGAAAGTTACCTAGACCCACCGCATTGCCCGCCATAGCAAGAATTAAACCCAATCGGGATCCCCATGACTCTTGATTGCTGCTCATAATTAATAATTAAGTGGAAATTGGTTCATTATTCTTGGATTGCACGCCAAATTGCTCCAAAATCATGGCGATACCCTCTTCCAAGGTATGGGGTGAATACTCCAAATCTCGCCTGGCTTTGTCAATGAGGAAGCCGCTTAAAAGTGGTCGGGCCGCTGGCTGTCCCAAGGCCATTGTGGTAGTGGGTTCTATTAATTTCTCATTTAACTGAAAGTACCTGGCAATACGCCTCGCCATTTCCAGCACGGACATGTACTCCCCCCCGCTAATGTTGTAAATCCCTGTGGCTTTGCGCAGGGCCACTTGGCAGCAGCCCTCTGCCAAATCTTCTGCCAAGGTGGGTGTTCGAAATTGATCCGAAACGATGCGAATTACGCGGCCTTCTTCCAAAGACTTTTTGACCCACAACACAATATTGGAACGACTCATGTCGGCGGCCAAACCATAGACCAGCACCGTACGCACAATGGACCAAGGGCCCGCATATTGCCTAAGTATTTGTTCAGCATCGGCCTTGGATTGCCCATAAATACTCAGGGGATTGGGTTCATCCTCTTCAAGATAGGGGCCGCTTTGCCCGTCAAAAACAAAATCAGTGGACAAATGAACCAAATGGGTCCCCCAGGGTTCACAGGCCTCAGCCACAAAACGCACCGCATCCAGGTTGTTCAAACGGCATGCACTCGGGTCCTTCTCACAATCGTCAACCTGGGTCATGGCCGCCGTATGGATTACGCAATCGGGTCTGTATTCTGCCATAAAATCCCTAACCGCCTCGCGGTTGGTGACATCGAGGGACCTGTAGGCATAAGAACCAGGGCCCATGGCAAGTCGCTGCTCTCCTCGCCCCGTTGCCATAATTTGGAGGCCTGACTCTTGACCCAAGCGGTGGAGCAACTTTTGCCCCAGCAAGCCGTTAGCCCCTGTAATCAGTACTTTCATCCCTATAATCTGAATTGCTAGCGCAAAATAGCCATAAGGAAGCCAATATCCGCAGTTAAACGCTTAGATCACGTAGCCAGCCTGTGTGGTCTTGCGTCGTTCCAGCATCGGTGTATATTTGCAACCCGGTTTAGGACCGGGGGCCTCAAGGAGGTCATCGGGGTGTAGCGCAGTCCGGTTAGCGTACACGTCTGGGGGGCGTGTGGTCGGAGGTTCGAATCCTCTCACCCCGACGATTTTTATTCAGCAGAATGCCTCTTGGATTCCAAGGGGCATTTTTTTGACCCCCTAAAAGTTTGCTCATGTTTTGACCTGTTTGGAATTTCAAGTAAATTCGGGGCGATACCCGATATCCAAATGACAACTAAAATTCAAAAACGCTTGCGCCCAATTAATGGAAAATAATCTCAACAAAGCCCTGGATGAAAACGGGCGATTGGCCAGTCCTGTACTCCCCGAAGGGGTCAAAAATTACCTGATCGACATCGATGGAACCATCTGCGATGACGTACCCAACGAGGAGCCGGAGCGCATGAAAGACTGCGCTCATTACCCCGATGCCTTGAAAACCTGCAACCGATGGTACGACGAAGGAAATGTCATCACCTTTTTTACGAGCCGAACGGAGAATTTGAGGGAAATCACCGAAGCCTGGCTCCAAAGCAGGGGCTTCAAGTACCACGGACTGCTTATGAACAAACCCAGAGGCGGCAACTACCATTGGATTGATAACCATTTGGTCAAAGCCACCCGCTACGAAGGTCGCTTCACGGACCTTGTGAAAGTGACCAAATCCATCGAAGTCTTCCGTGAGTATCTATGACAACCCATCCCTCACCATAAGCCTGTTGAAATTTCTAAATTGACCCCTTATGCAATCCATAGTAAACTTTCGAGTCCTTCCTATGTTGACCGCACTTGCAGTCTCTGCCTTTTTCGTACCTTCCATGAACCCCAGCCAAGCCCAAAACAATACCCCTCCTGATGTTCGCCCCATACCGCACACCACCGAAGTGCACGGCGATTCCTTGGTTGATCCTTATTTCTGGCTTAATCAACGCGAAAATCCAGAGGTCCTCGATTACCTGCGGGCCGAGAATGCCTATGCAGAAGCCAAACTTGCCCATACCAAAGAGCTTCAGACCAAGCTTTTTGAGGAAATGAAAGGGCGCATAAAAGAAGATGATCGCAATGTCCCCTATTTCTCGAAGGGATACTGGTACTATTCCAGGGTTCAGAAAGGTCTAGATTACGCCGTGTATTGCCGAAGGAAAGGAAGTATGGACTCGCAAGAGGAAATCATGCTCGATGCAAATCATTATGCCAAAGGGCATGAATTTTTCAATGTTGCGGGACTTCAAGTTAGTCCCAACAACCGCTACCTTCTTTTCTTCACCGATACAGTAGGCAGACGCCAATACACTTTATGCATCAAAGACCTTTTGACAGGTATTGATCTTCCGGATCAGGTTTTTCCGGCTAATGGATCAGCTGCATGGGCTGCAGATAATCAAACTATTTTCTTTGGTACGTCGGATGCCCAAACCCTGCGGGCAGATTGCATTTGGAAGCACCGCCTTGGACAGGAAACTGCCCGTAAACAATTAATTTTCAAAGAATCGGACGAAACCTTCAGCACCTATGTTTTCGCAGGAAAGTCAGAAAATTTCCTTTATATTTTGAGCTCTAGCACTTTAAGCTCTGAACAAAGGTATCTCTCCGCCGATCAACCCGATGGCGCTTTTACCGTAATCACCCCTCGTCAAAAAGACCTGCTCTATTCGGTCGAAGACTATAACAAAGAATTTTATTTTCTTACCAACCACCAGGCTCTGAATTTCAAATTAATGAAAGCGGCCGTAGGCCTTTCGACGCCTGCACAATGGAATGAAGTTATCCCCCACCGCCCCAAAGTACGCTTGGAAAGCATCGAGATTTTTAAGAATTTCTTGGTAATCGAAGAACGAGAAGCTGGTTTGAAACGTTTACGAGTTCGGCGATGGGATGGAACAGACGATCACTACCTGACTTTCCCTGATCCAGCCTACACGGTGGGGACTGAGATCAACAAAGATTACAATAGCGGTGAGCTCCGTTACTCCTATTCCTCTTTGACCACCCCCACCCGGATCGTGGCCTATGATATGACCAAGCGCAGTGAGCACATCCTCAAAACTCAAGAGGTGGTTGGTGGTCATGAGCCCTCAGCCTACCAATCCGAGCGTATTTGGGTCAAGGCCTCCGACGGTACTGAAATTCCGATATCGCTGGTGTACAAGAAAGAAATGCGTCGAAGCGGTGGCAATCCCACACTGCTCTACGGTTACGGGAGTTACGGCATCACCATGGAGGCTTATTTCAGCATGAACCGTTTGAGCTTGTTGGATCGGGGTTGGGTTTTTGCGATTGCGCATATCCGAGGAGGCGAAGAAATGGGCCGTGCTTGGTACGAGGACGGCAAGCTCCTCAAGAAGAAAAATACCTTCACTGATTTCATCGCCTGCGGCGAAACCATGCTTTCTAGGGGCTATTGCGAGCCTGATCAACTCTATGCAATGGGCGGAAGCGCCGGCGGATTACTGATGGGTGCTGTGATGAATATGCGACCGGACCTTTGGAAAGGGGTGATTGCCGGGGTTCCCTTTGTGGACGTAATCAACACCATGCTGGATGCTAGTATTCCCTTAACTACCTCGGAATACGATGAGTGGGGTAATCCTAACGAAGAAACCTACTATCGTTATATGTTATCGTATTCCCCCTACGACAATGTACGTCCGGTTGTTTATCCAAACCTGCTCGTGACCACGGGCCTTCACGACTCCCAGGTTCAATATTGGGAACCTGCCAAGTGGGTCGCCAAATTAAGGGATGTGCAAGAACAGGCTGTGGCTCAGGGTTTACCTGCCGCAGAGCGTCGCATTTATTTGGTCACGGATATGGAAGCGGGACACGGCGGCAAATCCGGACGTTACAATGCCCTCAAAGACGATGCCCTGGAGTTCGCTTTCCTGTTGGACCTCGCAGCTGCTCAACGATGATGATGACAATATCCCGAGGGATCACGTGTTACATTATGGCATGGTTTACCAGCCTTGGTGGTTCCCGCACAGACCCGCGCATCTGACCTCGCCGATTGTTTACCACTAGGTTTGCGACTCGAGGAACTAACCCGTGAGGACCAGATCCAACAAGTTCTGCAAAGACTGCTCTCGAGTCGCTCCTCTTCCTCATCCGGCAGCCCACGAAGGAAATCCATTCCCGTCACTTTTTCCAAGCTATCGACGCTAATAAGGTATCCCTCCAAGGAAGCTTTGGAACTGTAATGCGGAAGAAGGAATGCAGCGACACGTTCTTCTTTAGGATGGTATATAACTTTATAAAATGCCTCAGGGATTTGTAAACGGCCAAACTGCGAGAGCGTAAAATGTCCGTAAAGTACCGGCCCTGACCAAATTAGAAGCCCTATAGTATCTTTCTCCATTAGGGCCGCTGCCCAATCCCTTATCTGGGTTTCGAGTCTTTTCCAAATTCCACGATTGAAACCGGGTCGCTGGGGACTGACGTTGGCGTAGGAAAAACTCTCTTCCATGGTTCGCACCGACCAGGCCATATCGGCGGCAGGTACCAAATGACCTTTGTCGAAACCAGATCCTGCATAATCGCGATCCGAGGCATCCCTGCCGGCAAGCCTGGGTTCCCGTTGAAATTTGTTGGCACGCTCTGCACCGCCACCGATATGCTTTCGACTCAAACGATACCCTACCCAAGCCGGTTGAACAGCATCAATACTAAAACCCACATCATATGCAACATAATTTACAAAAACAAATTTCGTCCCGGTACTGCTGGATATGGGATGAAGGTCAAACAAAATTATGGGACTGCCCTTTTGAGCCTGGGCATGCAAAACCTCAATCGTTAGCCCGCAGGCTAAAGCCCCCATGAAACCAAGGAGAGGTCTGAGTTTCTTAAGCATTAATCCCCGTCCAGCAGGTTGCCCAGACCACCCAGAATGGAGCCCTCTTCGCGGCGGCCCCCAGTGGAGCCGTAACTGAGAATGCGGGCGGCCAAACGGGATACGGGCAGGCTTTGCAGCCAAACCCGTCCGGAACCCCGCAAAGTTGCAAAAAACAAGCCCTCTCCCCCAAAAACCATGTTCTTGATCCCTTTGACCATTTGTATATCGTAATCTACCCCGGCGGTAAAGGCCACAATACAGCCGGTATCTACCCGCAGGACCTCCCCAGGATGGAGATCCCTTTCCAAAATGTATCCCCCAGCATGTACAAAAGCTAGGCCATCCCCCTCCAGCTTCTGCATAATGAACCCCTCACCCCCAAAAAGTCCGGTACCCAGTCGGCGTTGAAACTCGATACCCACCGCCACTCCTTTGGCAGCGCAGAGAAAGGAATCTTTTTGGCAGATGATTTTTTGGCCAAGGACCTGCAAGTCTAAACAAATGATTTTACCCGCATAGGGCCCTGCAAAAGTAACACGGGATTTTCCCTGACCCGTATGGGTGAAGGCGGTCATAAACAAGGATTCCCCCGTGAGAAGACGCTTACCCGCACCCATCAATTTGCCCAGGAAGCCCCCTTGTTGAGAGGAGCCATCGCCGAAGATGGTCTGCATTTCAATTCCCGGATCCATAAACATGAAGGCTCCGCTCTCTGCAATTACAGTTTCCTGAGGATCTAATTCAATCTCCACACATTGCATCTCTTCGCCATAGATGCGGTAATCAATTTCGTGATTGCTTCGGTTCATTTTGAAAATTTTTAATAAAAGTAATTATTGAACTTTTGATTTATTATGGCTTTTCATTGTCTAACATATCATTTCGAATGGTTCCCATCCATCGATCCCAAAACAAAAAGTACAAACCGTAATTCCCGGTGAATCGGGAATGATGCAGATTGTGATGACGAGAGGTATTGATCCAACGCCCTATTCTGGTCTTTTCGAAGCCTTGAGAGTACAATTCAAATCCGAGATGCCCGTAAACATTATAAACAATCATAAATAGGAAAAACAACATAATATGGTTTCGGTGAACGGGGAAACCGAATACAAAAATTGGCAAAATCCCAATCTCTATCAGCGCTTCCCAAGGATGAAACGAATAAGCCGCCCATGGCGAAGGATTGGTAGAACGATGATGTATAGTATGCACCTTGCGGTACCAAAAAGGCATATGCATCCATCGATGAGCCCAATAGAAGTAAGTATCGTGAACAAACAGCATCACAGGGAAAACCAAAACGTAATAGAACCAACCGTGAAAATCTGGTGTCGGCATCAATAGCGTATAAGGGCGAATCGTTGGACTTTGCAAAATAAAAGCGACTATCACCCCAAAAATCAAAATGGTAAGGACCGAAAAGGCTATTTCCCTTTGGTAATCCGAGGCCTTTGGAAAACGAGGTTGAATTTTACGGGTTTGGAAAGTATCCTTTTTCCAAACATAAAAGAACAAGAATGCTAAACTGGCAAAGAGAATATAACGACCCCCTATTCTCCAAACGGCTTTAGGAATCCACACCCACCATTCCGGATCTGCTTCCATCAACGACGAACCAGACGATACGGCTTAGCAAGCGACTCCCCGGATGGACCGCATAATTCTACTGTATAAACACCAGCCTTTAGGTGTCCCAAATCCAAAAGGGATGTTTGCTGCTGTCCCATGGAATCACTCGGAATATCCCCTATGCTCCATCCAGCAACAAACGGGTGCGAGGAATGCACTCTTCCGGATAGATCCCTGAACACCCATTGCATGGCCTCGAATTGATTTATCATAGTGGCCAATTTGGTCTTAAGGTTTGCACCGAAGACCACCTGAACCTTGCCATCGGTAGGGTTGGGATAAAACAAAGCTTCGGACGCATTCAGATTCCTGCGGGGAACGGGAATTCGGAGGCCCAAATCCGGCAAAGGCTGAGCCAGAGGATCAGCCCATTCCGATCCAGCAGCGGCATCCCAAGACCAGGAAGCAGGAAGCAGCCCGCAAGTATGATGAATCTCCAAAACAGGCTTTCCATCGGAAAGATTGACCCCCTTTACATCGTTCCATGCCAAACGAAGACGACCACCGATGCGGGCATAAACCAGCTCCTGATCACCCAAATGCGATACCACCAAAGGCTCACCCAAGAAATCAGGCCATTCAAGATCAAGGGAGAGGGCCCCTACCCTCGCTTGTCCCGTAGCCCGAAGCACGGTAACCGCGGTTTGGCCATCCAAATAACCCAAACCGCTACGTCCAGAAATTTCATTCGGATCGACTGGATTCTCGACAAGACCAAATACACCAAAACCCTGTCTCGCTGCACTTGGGATGAACGAGCCGTTGACATCGCCATAACACATGGCCTTAAGATTCTGCGTGATGGCTGCACCGTTGGTGGTTATGGTAGCCGTATCGAAGACCCATTCCCCCGCAGGGAACGTGCTAATCACGTTGGAATATCGCCTGCTGATCACCAAGGCATCCGATGCGTTGACCGAATTTGAGGCATTGACATCCGCTGCTCTAAGCCGTAATCCAGTCAAAGGCTGCGTATTGGCAAAATGCAAATTCGCCTGCAATGCATCCGTAGCATTGACACCACCGGATGTACGCGATGTGTTGAGCGAAAAGGAACGAACCCCGTTGGTATAAGTGTTCATCGAATATAAACCATTAGAGGCCGTGGTCGCCTGGGCATCCTGAACCCCACCTGGCACGGTCAACAGGCGGACATTCACCGAAGATAATGGGGTATTGACTGAATTATTGTAGGAAACAATACCACTCACCGGCTGAATGGTCACACCACCGTTGATTTGAACCATGTAATCCTGAGTTTCACCATAAGTGTAGGTCCCGCAAGCCTGAGTGCTTGTAGCCGAACCACTCTCTTGAAGAACAACCCTCATTAAACATAGACCAGCGGTCGCGGCAGATGCCCCAATGGCAATGTTATTCACGGTTAAAGTGGCATTGGCTGTGTTGGAAAGACTACCGCTCATCACCATTTCACTGCTCTCAAACTGATAATTACGATTAAAGTCAATGAAAACCTTGGCATAGGCTGCATAATTACCCCCGCAGGTTCCTTTAACCAGCGTGGCCGCATAGGTTTGACCGATGGTCACCTGAAAAGGAGGGAAACCTGTTCGATCCGTGTACGTAGCACAATTCCCTGTTCCTGTAGGGTACGAATTGGCGGTTCCAGCAAAAGTGAAGGAAGCAACCCGGGTATCTGCAGAATTCGTTGCCGCCGAAACACAGGCTGAAGCCCGGGCTCGGATATAATTATTCCGGGTTAAGGAATCGGAACCAAAAGCATTCGTAACCTTAAGCTTAACACTGTATTGACCTGCCACACTGAAATAAAGTTTGGGGTTGGCGCTCGAGGATGTTGAACCGGGCGCAAATGCCCAACCTGTCGAGGGGGTAATGGTCCATGCCGTGGTTGTGGGAACCCCAACTGACTGATCCGTGAGTTGAATCGTATCCAAAACTCCTCCAAAATCAGCAAGGGTATCACTGGCGCTAAAGACAGTGGTCAAAGGTCCCGGAGTTACCACCACTGCTTGACAAGAATTGGCCGTGAGTAGCGATACTCTGCGAGGGCTATTGGCCAAAACCGTCCACATCCGTTGAACTTGGTTGTAGGTAAACAGATTCATGCAGTTATCATCGGAATAGTCCATGTAATTCTGAACCATATCAGGGCCTGAGCAAGACGAATGCGTGGTAGGACACCCATAATTGGCGGCATCTGAAGGAGGAGTATCCGCACAATAATCCGTGGCGGTACACGATGAACCATCCCCCCAAATATGGCGAAGACCCAACCAGTGACCGACCTCGTGGGTGGCTGTACGTCCTTTGTTATAGGCACCCGTAAAAGGATTGGCGGGTGGCCTACCCACCGAATTGTACAAAACGACAATACCATCGGTATTCGCTGATCCTGAACTCGGCATGCCCGCAAGTCCGGAAGAAACCGGAAATTGAGCATACCCCAAAACCCCTCCCGAAATATTCACCACCCAAATGTTGAAATAACGTGTTGGATCCCAGATGGTGGCCGGCTTGATGGTCGCATCAATGGAGGAGGTGGACCATGTGGCCGACTGGGAATATTGCCAACGAACAATCCCCGTGGAAGGATTTCCTTGGGGGTCCCGCTGAGCCAAACAGAAGTTAATATTCGAACCCGCTGCAACGGCCCTGAAATTTGCAGGGGCGTTCATGGTATCCGCATTAAGTCGTTTAAAATCTTCGTTCAGGATATCCACCTGCGACTGAATCTGTGCGGCGGAAATATTCCACACGTCAGACGCGTTCTGGTAGATTACATGGAAAACAACAGGAATATTATAATCAACTTCTGGACGAAAACTTGATGAATTTTCGGCGATTCTGTTGGACATCCATTGTTCAAAGAGTTGTTCTGATTCGCCATGCTGTCCCTGCTGCATTCTGGCCTGGTGGTGCTCGTGAGTATAACAACGAATTATGGAACTCTGCGCCAACACCTCATCAAAACCAAACCATAATGAAAATACACCAACAACTGTTAAACGTAGCTTAACGCCAAAAGAAAATGACGGCTCCCATTTGTTAAAGGGAAACCTCGATTGAGGATAAGGGATAGGCATGAATTCCATAGACTTTCAATTTCTACAAAATTATTTCATTTTTTTTGGAAAACCCCATCAAATTGACATTAAAATACCTTCTAAAGGGGAGAATTTTTGCGGGCGATAATCATTTCACCACCCTGGACTTGATCGGAGGAAGCTTTAGAAGGCGGTACGAATCAGTATAGGGACTTGATTCTGGCCTACAGGAATACCACTGAGCAGCGCAGTTCCCTCGGGAAACTTAACCAATATGCTGTGAGGACTGTCATGATGCAAGGTCTTTCGATCCAAAACCCTCCCAAGGACATCCATGGCGGTCAAATGCAAGGTTCCTTGACCATAAACATTCACCGTGGCATCGTATCCACTCCCATAAATTGGCTGAACTTTCCAAACAGAACTTCTTTGGACCAATTGCAGTCTTGGCAAAACCACTGACAAAGTCCCAAGGGTACCCGCTTCTCCGTCGGTAAATTCAGTGGCCGTGGATATGGACCAAGAATCACTTGACGCTTGCTCTGGAGCCACTCTCAAGTACAAAATAGGCTCACCGCTGCTAAGATCCATGCCCGCAGGATTAAACCATGAAAGCCGCAAACGATTCCCCTCGATGCTGTATTCTGGCTTCATTCCATTCAAGACAGAGCGAATTCCTTCAATTTGCCATCCATGAGGAGCTTCCAAGTCCAAGGTGACTGAACCTAATGAAAAATTTTCATTCGTATTTTGGTTCATCAGACTCAAAGGAACCCATGCGCCTTCTGGAGAAATTGCTTCAAGAGATTTCTGCTCCAAGGCAACGGAACCTGTGCGTACCGTCGATGGCTGATAGGAGGCATTCACATCCCCCACACAGATCCCACGAATATTCTGGGTAAGATTTACGCTGCTGACATTGACAGGAACAGTTTCAAATTTCCAATCCCCAACCACAAAAGAGCCGATAAGCCCAGCCACTCTGCGTGAAACCAGAAGGGCATCGGCTGAAGTGATGGAAATCGAACCGTTCACATCTGCTGAAGTGAGGCGCAAACTACTCAAATTAATGATGTTATTGAATTGACGAGTGATAAGCAAGGCATCCGCGGAACTGACACCCCCCCATGGCCTGCTGCTAACCGCAGTAACCGAATAAGAGCCGCTTGCCAAATTGTTGAAACTGTACTGCCCTGAAGCATTGGTAGTGGTTGACTGAAGAATTGCACCACCCGATCCCAATAGGCGAACCGTACTGTTGACCACTGGAGTTCCGGAAGTGTTGTCGTATTGAAGTACACCGGAAATAGTGTAAGACGGGGTTGATTCCAGTAGTGTTACCGCATCGGTATAAATTTCATCACCACTCGTTCCCCCGTTGTTGTTGGCTGCGTTGGAGGCAAAATAAAAGGTCACAGGACCTGTACCGGCAGCAGGAGCGGTCCATTGAAAATTCCACGTAATCATTCCCGATGTTGTTGACGTGTTTCCCAAAGCGGAATGGTTCATGTATCCTTGCTGTACCCAAGTCCGATTGGTTGTCGAAATGAGTGTGCCCGCATCCCCTCCTTGATTGTCCTCAACCTTGAGCTGAAACCCGTATTTGCTTCGTGTAGCACGAGAAACGGTAAGACTTAAGTTGTAGGTCTGCCCAGGAACATAAGAAGTAGCCGTCGCACCGTTAAAAGTAAGTATGCGGGTTGCGGGTCCGGAATTGACTGCTATACCCCCGTGACAAGTAGAACAATTCGATTCTCCTGGGGCACTGCTAAAACCCAAAGGGGCTCCCCCGGAGAAGGTAAGGGCATTGTAAATGCTTGTCAAAACCAGAAAAGAAGCCAAGACAGCGATTTTGAGCTTGTGATGCATATTTTTGAGTTTAATATTTTACAACCATTTTCTTTTAGTAAATGTTTCCCTTTTACTAAGAATTAGTGATTCTTTCTAGTAAATATTGCCCTTTCTCTTTGAAGTTCAGCTCCCCCATGCAAGAAAACCGCCTGACCGCTTATCCTGAATGGCAGCCAAGATGGTTAACCTATTCATTTGAGCGTTTGAAATCCATGATTGGCCTTATGCATTGCTTTATGGTGTTGGTCCTGATTTCAGTACACGATAGCTTAGGGCAAAGCGCACTGCAGGTATCCGTAACTCAATTGTCGTTTGGCAATAAGACCGAATTAAGTAACGATACCTTGGGGGTATGGGTAACCAATACCGATACCCTGCCCTTGAATTGCCGTGCCACCTGTCTTCCCTATTACGGGGGCAACCCCTTTAAAACCGTTGATACTTTGTTTTCTTTGGGAGCCGGCCAAAGTAAACGGGTGGTCGTTACTTTTAATCCTATTCATAATACCTTAAACAATAGTGAATTATGGATTTCGCACTCCGGCAGAGGGGGCCATGCTCAGGTTGACCTGAACGGCCAAGGGGTTTACAGCAATACCTATTACAATACGACCCAAAACTTGGAGGGTGAACCCTTGCGTCAAGCCCTGGCAACCCGGCTTAGTTCACCCTATACTTCCCTCGGCTATTCAGGAACGAATAATGCAAGGTTGCGTATGTTCGGGACCGTGGATAATTGGAAAGTGAATGGCCGAGAACCTGCTCATACCAATCCTTACAAAAACGAATGCGTTTATTCCGGTCGAACTATTTCCTATACCGCCACTGATTTCAATACCGCCACCTTGAACAATGCCCCCTACAGCATGAACACCGAACATACCTGGCCGCAGAGTTTCATGAACTCCGATGAGCCTATGCAAAGCGACATACACCATTTGTTCATCAGCGACGGCGGCCTCAATACAGCAAGAGGCAATAAACCCTTTGGGTGGGTTCCAAACCCAACGCTCACCTACCCCGGAGGTTCCAAAGCAAATTCAATCTGGTTCGAACCCCGCGATGCCCACAAAGCTGCGGCGTCAAGAGCAATTTTGTACTTCGCTCTAAGGCATGCGGCCAACACGGCCGTCAACCATAGCTATTTGGACACCGCGCAACAGCGTATGCTAAGAGAATGGGTCAAACTTTTTCCTTCCGACTCGGTAGCCATACGACGAAACAACGACATCCAAACCGCCCAGGGAAATCGGAATGCCTTGGTGGATTACCCACAGTTTCTGGATCGGCTAAGCACAGTCCTACCGCCATCATCGCCACCTAATATCCGTGACGCCCGTATCAGCGAAAGTTCCATACAGCTGGGCGTGGTTGCAGCCGGATCAACCCGAAGTCATCAACTATTGGTTTTTAACGGTGGAAATCAAATTCTGCAGGTTAGCGGCCTATCCATCAGCGGAACAGGCTTTGAATTTGGTCCAAACGGGGGCACCTCCATGGTAGGCTTCAACGTAGCCCCCGGCGAAAGTGTCAGTGTAACGCTACGCAATATCACCTCACTTGCTCCAGGCAACACCTACAACGCCATTTGTTCGCTGAGTCTAAGTTACACGGGCCAGCCTGCTACCCTTAGTACCATACCGGTTCAAGTTACTTCAGCCAATTCAGTCAACCAATCCACCCTAAGCGGAACATTGCGATACGATAACACATCACTATCGCCTTTGGCTGGTGTTACTCTTCGTTTAATGGATTCTCAAGGCAACAGTGTGGGTCAAACGGTTACCGATGCACTAGGCAATTATAGTCTGGCCAATATCCCTGCGGGTACCTATACTTTGGATTGGGTGAATCCCCTCGGATGGAGCGGCGTTGGTGCCAACGATGCCTTGCTCATTAGCCGAGCCTTTTCTTCGCTGACAGTCCTCACCGGGGTCAAAGTCAAAGCCGCTGATGTTAACCTTTCTCAATCCATCAATTCCTCGGATGCCCTGCAGGTGAGCCGTCGCTTTGCAGGTTTGATAAACTCCTTCACGGCAGGCAATTGGGTTTACAGCGTAGCTTCTGTAACCTTGACCCCAGGAACCAATATCATCAATTTTAATGCCTTGTGTACCGGTGATGTGAATGCATCACGGAGTTTTTGATACTTCAGACTCGGCTCTCCTTATGGCATTGGCAAAAATACCCGTTGCTACGGCAGCATTCAGGGATTCGGCGCTACCAAACAAAGGAATCCCCGCACGATGAGTAGCGTATTGCAACAAATTTTGGCTCAATCCTTGGGACTCGTTCCCCACGAGAAGCATACCGCCCTGCCTCGGGAATTGAATTTGATTTAGATCCATACCACCCGGCATTGCTGCTATCAACCAAGGTTTTTCATGGTGACAGGTCAGCACACTTCTATCCCCTTCTGAAAATAGGGTATCTGAAACAATCATCCCTGTTAAACGGGTTAATTCGACGGGATTAAGATCCACATAATGGATAGGGACACGGAACAATGAGCCCATAGAGGCCTGTATTACTTTGGAATTATAACAATCTACCGTATCAAGACTGCATATCAAACCTTCGAAACCAAACCAATCTGCGATGCGGATCATCGTTCCCAAGTTTCCGGGGTCTTGGATTCGGTCTGCAACCAACCACCAAGGAGCTATTAGTTTGGAAGGTTGTTTGGTTGCCAAACCCGAAGATCTCGTGGCATTAAGATCCTTTGGGATTTCAAAACAAGCTATAATGGAAGGTGCTGATTTCAATCGCGAAATTCGTTCCATTTCCGTGGAGGAGGCTTTCCTAACCAAGACATCTCCCGAAAGATGAGCCAAAGTACCATCTAAATCATAGGACCCATCAGGTCCAAAAACCAAGATCAAAGGCTTCCAGCCGCTCTGAAGAGCCTCCGAAATGATTTTGGGGCCTTCCAACAAAAGCTCCGTTTGGCCCTTTCCGCCATGCCTTTGGGCAAGGGCCAACAAGGCTTTAACTTCGGGTCTGGTAAGATGAGCAGGTTCCAATATTCAAAGATACAGTTCATCCTCGCAGGGACTCTATTGGCTTGGTTGACATTAAACTCCTGTTCCGTCCAACGTCAATTAGATAACGGGCAGGTCTTTTTAAAAGGATATATTATCCAAGAGTCCGACTCCGGGATTTTCAATGAAGAGGCCTCGAAGTCCGGGCTTTCAATCGCACCTATTTCCAACCCTTTAAATTTCAGAGAGCTTCGTAAATCCCTCCAACCAGGACTTAATCGTAAATTTTTGAACATTTGGCCCATTAGAACCCAACTCCACTTAATGGCTCTTGGAAAACCTGGAAACAAAATGCTTCAAAAGTTGGCCCAACGATATGGGGAGGCTCCGATCTTACATGACTCGACAAACCTCTTGTTGAATACCGATAATCTCTTGCGATCAATTCATGCAGAAGGATACATGGATGCCTCTGTCACGGCAACCACCCAAAGAAATTCCTCGGGCATTCAAGAAATCTATACTATACGAAAGGGACAGCCTTATCGCATTGGCTTGTGGACCCAAACCGTCCTTTCTCCGGGTATTCAATCGACCTTCCGAGAAATCATGGATCAAAATTCATCCTACTTTCCGAAGGCAGGTCAAATATTCAAGGCATCTGACCTGGGCAATGTCCGTAACAAAATTTCCCAGGAATTTCGAAATCAAGGATATTTCCGATTCAGCTCTGATTTTCTAGAATTTGAAGCAGACAGCGGACGCCTTCCCTACACCATTGATTTGAACCTAAAGGTTCTCAAACCTAGACAAGAATTCTATCACATGCCATACCGATATCGCCGATGGAATCTCTATGTAGGCGGTACCTCTCCATCCCCAATTGACCTTGATTTACCCACTGTCCATGATTCCTTGCCTTGGTTGAGGTACATGAATACGGATGAAACGATTGACCAAAATCTTTTGATAAACCAAATCGATCATCCCTCAGATCCTATATTCAGCGAAAATCACTTGCGTAAAACTTTGACGAATTTTACCAGGCTGGGTTTGTATGCTCCTGGAAATTACTCTATAACGGCCAATGACTCCACTCATGAATTGGATGTACTGTTAGTCTTGAAACCTCTACCAAAATGGCAATTCAAGACTGAATATGAGTTTTCTACAAATAACATTGCATTGTTTGGGCTTAACGGTAATGTTTCCTTTACAAAGAGAAATGCGTTTCGTTTAGGTGATCAACTCGAATTTCGTGCTAATGTAGGTGCTGAATCGCAGCAACTTACTGGATCTGTAGCAACAAGCTCTGGCCTCAATACCTTGGACTTAGGACTCAGAGCTCAAATCAGTATTCCCGGTATCCTCAAGCCGGGTTGGTTTCAAAAATGGAAACTCAACGGGGAGGAACAAACCCTGATTTCTCTTATCTATCAAAGACAAAAAAGACAGGACTTTGATCGCAACGTGTTCAAAACTGGTTTAGGCATCAGCGGCCTGGTCCATGGTAGAACCCAATACCAAATCTGGCCTGTGGAAATAACCTTCGCCAACACAGGTTTTATCAGCGAAGCGCTTCAGAAAATCTTGGAATCGGGAGACCCTTTGTTACGGGCCAATTTCGTATCCTACTTCAGCACCGGCATTCGAGGGTCATGGATCCAAGATCGAATACGAGAATCCAAACGGGATTACATTGGGCTCACGTTGGAAGGTTCAGGCAACCTGTACACCTTGCTCAAAGCCACTACAAAGAATCAAAAATTAACTGACACCGTGGGGGGTTTACCTTATTTTCGATTTCTCAAATTGGATGCCGAATGGCGTAAACACTTTCTTGGCAAAGGCGAATCAATGATTGCCGCCAGAGCTCTGGGCTCTATTGGTCTTCCCTACGGCAATCAGAAAACACTTCCCCTTGAGAAAAGGACCTTTGGTGGAGGGACAAATTCACTTCGAGCATGGCCTATACGCGGTATGGGACCAGGATCCTTAAGCAATTATGCCAATGGGCGGCTTATTCAATTCGGGGAAATACGTTTGGAAAGCAATTTAGAATGGAGATTTCGGGTAGCAGGTCCTCTCAAAGGTGCCCTTTTCATAGATGCCGGGAACATTTGGACCCTCAGCGACACGTCCTACACCGGCCTTGGCAATTTCACTGCAAAACGGTTCATCAACGAAATTGCTATAAACCAAGGCCTTGGATTACGGTATGATTTTGGATTTTTTGTGATGCGAGTGGATTTTGCCGTTAAAGTCCGGGATCCGGCTTTTGTCCATGGAAGGCGATGGGTGATTGGTCAATGGTTTGACCAAGCTTGGAGGAATAACGGCTGGAGACTTGAGGTTCAAGGAGACAGACCACCTTTGGACCAAAACGGCGTAAGTCCCACCTATCCCCTGTTTTCCACTGTTTTTGGCATCAATTACCCCTTTTAAGACCTTCATCCCCCCAATTATCGATTACCGAAGAAACCAAGACCGCATGAAGGAGCCAAAAATGATGCTTAATTGTCTCATAATTCGGTTTTGGGGGGCAATGGCAGAAATTTGACAGGCTCTAGCGTATATTCGCAGCCCAATTAAGACCATCATTCCATGATTGCCATCGTCAATATTCAGGGTCAGCAATTCAAGGTTAGCCCCTCTCAAAGTGTATATGTTCATAGACTTGATGCCCGCGAAGGGGATACCATGGAACTTGACAGCGTTATGCTCATCGAAGACGGTGGGCAGATTAGGGTAGGGCAACCCTACCTCCTCGATGCGAAGGTCAAAATTCGAGTGATCAGCCACCTTAAAGGCGACAAAGTATTGGTATTCAAGAAAAAAAGACGGAAAGGCTATCAGAAAATGAACGGCCATCGTCAATCTTTCTCCAAAATCACTATTGAGTCCATAGCCTAATCCATCATTTTCTTTCCAAAGCAAATAAATCACCCCAATCATGGCACACAAAAAAGGTGTAGGTTCATCCAAGAACGGCCGCGAATCGGAAAGTAAACGCTTGGGCGTTAAGATTTTTGGTGGACAATTGGCCACCAGCGGCAATATCATTGTTCGTCAACGCGGCACCCGTCACCATCCTGGTCGTAATGTAGGGATTGGTAAGGATCATACGCTTTTTGCATTAGTGGATGGCCGTGTAGTCTTTACCAAGGGAGACAAAGACCGCTCCTTCGTATCGGTGGACCCGATTAATTCCTAAACCATTAAACTTATTCCTGATTTACTTCAGGAATAGAAGGCGGCTAAGGGTAAGTCGGTTTTTTGCGGCTTATCATCAAGAGTTTAGGATTTCTCATATTTATTGGGGACCTGCCTGCCACAGGCGTTGGCTTTGATTATTCTTCGTAATTTGCAAGGTAATCCTGCCTTTTTCGCACAAAGGCAACCAGAGTTACCTCCATTGCAATCATTCAGCCCCTGCCTATGACCACCACGAACAGCATCATTCTCGGTACAGGTCACTACGTCCCGTCCAGAGTCGTGACCAATAATGACCTTGGTCAATGGATGGAAACCACCAACGAATGGATTGAAGAGCGGACCGGTATCGAAGAACGACGCTTTGCCGTTCCGGGGGTAGACACCACTTCCTCCATGGGGACCGAAGCAGCCAAAAGAGCAATGGAGGCAGCAGGCATAAAAGCCACGGACCTGGATCTCATTCTTTTTGCGACACTTAGTCCGGATTATTACTTTCCAGGACCTGGCGTTCAACTCCAGCAAAATTTAGGCTGCAGGACTATTGGAGCCATAGACATTCGTAATCAATGTTCCGGATTCGTTTATGCCCTATCCATTGCCGACCAGTACATACGCAACGGAACTGCCAAATATGTTTTGGTGGTTGGCGCTGAATTGCATTCGGCCGGATTGGACATGAGTACAAGGGGACGCAATGTTTCTGTAATTTTTGGAGATGGAGCTGGAGCTGTGGTTTTGGGTCCCACCAGGGAATCAAGTAGAGGCATTTTATCCACCCATTTGCATAGCCAGGGCGAACATGCCACTGAACTTGCCCTCTTAGGGCCCAGCACCAGAGAATGGGTCCCGCAAATCATGGAACGTAATGACCCGGATGATGTTTCTTATTTCCCGTACATGAACGGCAATTTTGTCTTCAAGCATGCGGTAGTTCGCTTTGCAGAGGTTATCGAAGAAGCCCTGCAAACCAACGGGTACAAACCCTCTGATATCAAGTTAATGATACCTCATCAGGCCAACCTGCGAATCAGCCAGTATATCCAAAACAAAATGGGACTGCGCGAGGATCAGGTTTTCAATAACATCATGCGTTATGGAAACACCACCGCTGCCAGCATTCCGCTTGCCCTTAGCGAGGCCTATGCACAAGGCCGTATTGCAGAGAAAGATTTGGTGCTATTTGCCGCTTTCGGCAGCGGATTCACTTGGGCCTCCGCTCTGATGCGTTGGTAAATTCGTATGCCATAGAAGGGAATAAACACTTCCCTACGGCTTTCTTGACTATCCTTATCCAAATTGCCGGGCCATGGATAAGTCATGCCGGCCCCTTCCACGATCCATCCACTGGACCATCCAGTCTGGATGGGCCCTATCGGCAGTCTTAGGAATAGGGCATCTCCATGGGCAATCGCAACCAGCGATTATGCCCCTTGCTATCCACCGTGAGGCTGCCGTGCCCGGCTGGATTCCCGGGCAATGGTCCTGGCCAGCAACACCGCCTCGACCTAATATGCGATGGGCATCATCCATAGGCGGGCGTTATCATCCCGCTGTACCTGCGCTGAGCGAATTATTGTTATCGATTGGATACTCGCCCGATCAAGATTGGCTAACGCTTGGCATATCACAACAAGGAAGCTTCACACTAAGGCAGCATCAAATTTGCCTTGGCTACAGCAAATCCTTGAAGCGTAACCGAGCAGGCCTATCGCTCAAATGGAACAGATTGCGTAATGGACGAATTCAATCCCAACGCCTGTCGGCCAGCCTTGGATCAGAACAACAACTGGGAGCATATTGGCGAACAGGCTTTGGTCTTCAACACCCCATGATCCTCAAAGGCCCTTCCAGCAATAGCCTCGCCATGAATCCTCTAGAGGAACCCGTCCATGGACTTAAGCTTGGCTTATACAGCGTGATGCAACGCGACCCTTGGCTCTTCCAATGGGCCACGCATTACAGCCGAATTGAAGGGTGGCGTAATGAATTGGGGATCGTTTACAAGCGCAGCTCTGGTCTGGGTATCGTATTCAGTACCGATCCCATGAATACATTATTTCATTTTGGTATTTGTTATGGCAAATCGGGAACTTCGTTTTGGACTTCTACCTTGTACAGTCCCTTGCCGGGACTTAGCTACCAAACCGCATGGGAAGGAGGCATGCCATAATGATTCATTGGAAACCAAAAGAGGAATACCTTGTTCATTTGAACAATCACAGCCTAATCCAAATCGGGTTAATGATGCCAAAGTCATCCCTTCGGCTTTTGGGAATACACTGTATTTTTTCATTGTTTGGGGAAGTCAAAACTCTCTGGGCCCAAAGTGACCTTGATCAAGACAACGCCCAAATTCAAGAACAAATTCTAGTCACTCAGCACCCCATGCTGGAAGATATGCCCGATCGGTGTGTACAATCCGTGCTTAATCTACCATGGATAATCAAAAATCGGCTTCCATGGAACAAATCCTTGGAAGCATTGACCAAGGACACCTTAGGGTTAAGCCACAAGCAATGCAAAGCCATGGATAGCCTGGTAAGGGTCTACGGTAGACCGACCCATGCTGCCTTCTGGATGATGATTCCTTGGATGGAAGCCGCTACCGCTTTCGCTTTTCAACGGGCCATGGACAGAGAATTCCCGATTATTGATATGCACTCTCGGATTTTGAAATCGGGAATTGACATTTTTTATGGAACTCGATACGTGAGAACACTCCATGAATACGATGAACCGGTGTATGACGAACGATGGCAATATCGGATAGGTCATCAATTCCGTAACATGGGATGGGTGATGACTTTTGAAAAGCCAACAGACAGAAGCATTGCAGACCTACCCGGTTTTTTTATGCAAGGCAAGAGAGAACTAACGCAATGGCTGATAGGAGATTTTCATCCCCAATCCGGAAACAGGCTTTTTCACAATACCCTGCGTATACCTGCCTTTGCAAATCCCTGGGCACATCTGCCCGGAACGGAAATACCCTATGCCTCCTCCCGGATGAACGGCGGCAATCAGGTGAGAGGCCTGGCACTGCAAACTGCGTGGAGGCATCACCTGTTGGTTATGAATTCTTATGCCTTGGGTAGTTTTCATATACCTCATTCCGATTCAGCAACCGAAGTAAAATCTGCCTACGTTCCAATTAAACAACGTAAAATATTATGGATACATTCCATGGCTTGGCAGATGGAAAAACCTTGGGGGATTTTTGGGCTTCAATCTGCGTTGCCTTCGGTGCTGACTATTCCCTCGGCATGGAATCCTACCATCCTTACCACTCAAAGTCTTCAACCGAATAACCCTCTCATCGCTCCTGACCAATTTAGCAAAGACCTCCAGACCTTTGGAATCAATTACCATATTCAAAGACGTAACTACTTCTTTCAAAGTAATTTGGCCATACACCCTGCTATCTCGGAAAAACCCTTGAACAAGAATCAAGACCCATATGCACATTCAAGTCTTGACATTCCACAGGCATTGGATATCAGCCAACTGCACACTTTGATCATCACTCCCCATCCTCATTGGAGCCTGGGAATGCGATGGTCAAAGCTATCGCAAGGAAGCGAGGCCAAGCACAGCATTAATTTGCTTTGGCCCAAAGAGGGCCCTCGTCAAGCGCTGGATTTAAATGCACAATGGTCCCCTGTTCCTTACTGGTCCATCACCATGAGATCACATTGGGTGGAGGAAGGTCCTATCCATCGTGACGGGGATCGTTTCATCGCATGGAACCGAGGGTTGGAAGGAAGAATACTGAAAGGCCCCTTCAAGGAAAGCCGATACACCATGATCTACAAACAAGCTGAACGAGGCAGCCAAGGGGATTACCTTTTCCAATACCTACGAATGCCATGGCCAATTTCCGCCCAACGGGGTGATGATCACGGCCGAGGTGGATATGTGCAGATTACGCACGGTTATTCAAGTCCTGCACAACAAACATGGGCCTTAGCGTATAACATTTTGTGGAGAAGGATTTTCCGAACACGTGCCGACTTTAAGATGGGCCAAACCTGGGTGATTGCAGGATCGGAAGGGGAGCGGGTTACCGTACGCGAAGATCAAAGCTTCGGGGCAGGCTGGTGGACAGGTTCTTCAGGACAATACAGATTTACCGCATCGTTGCAGGGTCGTAGCGGGTCGAATGGTTGGCGATTTTGGGTGCGACGCATCGAGGATGAGGAAACCCTTCGTTGGGAAACCGGCTTGGCTTTCTCCCAACGATGGAATGAAAATTGAATTATTCCGCCGTGGATAAATGAGTGGTATCGCTCAAAGACCCTGGTCCCCACCCGGTCATGGAGGGCATTTCCCCCATTCAATGATCCTCGGGGAATTGCACAATTATGCCTTCTTTAAGGCCCAGTTTACGGCTGTGCAGTTTGCCAAAAACTCCTTGTTTCATGACCCGAAGGATCATAGTTATCTTCCAACGGTCAATCCCCTTGCCGGTTTCTGACGTTATTTTACATAAAAATAACAAACCCCTCTTTCATGAAATACGTTGGTTGGTTTTTGATTTGGGGTGCTCTGCAGAGCCTTTTAGCGCCATATGCCGTTTTAGCCCAATCTCGTCCTGGACCCTCTGGGGTGGACCTATGTATCGCTCATTACAATTTAGAAAATCTTTTTGATACCTTGAACGATGCCAACGTTAACGACGAGGATTTTCTTCCTCAATCGGAAATGGCTTGGAATTCCCTACGCTACTACACCAAACTAGGAAAATTGGCTAAAGTCATCGCAGGACTCAACCGAGGGGAAGTACCCGATTTGATAGGCCTCTGCGAAATGGAAAATGAAGGCGTTTTGAAGGATTTGTTGCGCCAACCTGAATTGCGTCGTAGTTCTTTGGCCTATTTGCATTGTCCATCCAACGATCCGCGCGGCATCGATGTCGCTTTGCTTTACCACAAATCAAGATTCAAACCATTGATTCGTAGAGATTTAACGGTGGATTTACCCGGGGATACCGCCTCACCGACCCGCAAGATCCTGTTGGTCTCCGGAAAAGTCTCCGGAGGAGATACACTCCACATCCTAGTCAATCACTGGCCATCCCGCAGAGGGGGTTTGGAGAAATCAGCCCCTAACCGGTACGCGGCAGCCCGATGCCTGCGAAAGGCGGTGGACAGTCTATTTGCGCTCTATGGGGGACCCGACCGTTGCCAAATCGTGATAACCGGCGACTTCAACGATACCCCACAGGACCTCAGTATTCGTTTGGTCTTGGGGGCAGACTCCAGCGGTTCCCGGGGGCTGTTCCATCCCTTCCTCACGATGGACGGAGGGTCGTATTGTTACCAGGATCGATGGGAATGGCTTGACCAAATCATCTTGAGCCGTAGCTTAATGCAAGCAACTTTGCTGCCGCCTTCCGCTGTTTCAGAGTCCCTAAATTCCAAATCCAAAGACAAGAAAACGGCCTCCGAAACAAGACCCCAATACCATTACATCGCCGGATCTGCCAAAGCTGCGAACGATCCTACGCTTGTTCAACAAGAGGGAAAATTCAAAGGGTATCCTTACAGGACCTTTGTAGGCAATCGTTATCTTGGCGGCCCCAGCGACCACCTGCCAGTCCTCTTGCATATTCGTTGCCCCCGTTGTTTCTAGCCCTGCATCATGCCCCTGTCTCCTCATCCAACCCAAAACACCACTTTATCTTCTCCTGACCGACCTTGGTTTGAATCATGGTTTGACAGTCCGTATTACGAGGAGGTTTATGATCATCGCAACCTATCTGAAGCCAAAGAATTCATCGGACGTTTAACCCAATGGCTTCAATTACCGTTCACAGCCCAAATTCTAGACCTTGGCTGTGGTTGGGGCCGACATACCCGTTCTTTTGCCGAGCTGGGCTACAGGACCACCGGCTTAGACTTGTCTCCCAGATTAATTGCCAAAGCCCGGGGGAATTTTATTCGACCCGACGACCCCGTTTCTGAACGCATAACCTTCTGCTTAGGCGATATGCGTGATTTTCAATTGGATACCAAATTCGATATGATCGCTAACCTGTTCACTTCTTTTGGCTATTTCGAAGATTCGGACCAAGACTTAAAGGTTATCCAGAATGCCCGTCACCATTTGAAACACGATGGAATCTTTGTTCTTGACTATTTCAACAAAGAGGCTGTTCTGGCACAACTCCATGAAGCCGAATATCGTATCGGGCCTCTTTTTGATACTAAAATTAACCGTTCCATTGAGCATGGTCAATTGATCAAATCCATTGAAATTATCCACAAGCATGCTGATCGTACTACAGAAAAATTTATCGAAAAAGTTCGATGTTATGATGACCTTGAACTTAAAACCATGCTGAAAACTTCCGATTTTGAGGTGACTCATCATTGGGGAACTTACCAATTAACTCCAGCAGATCCGAACAGTCCCCGCTGCATTTTGCTGGCTCGCAAATCCAAAGGCTAATTCTTTTGAACGTCTCACCGATCTCAGTCCTAAGAATGATATCACATCGAATAGTCCTCTTCGGTTGGGTGGGATATGCCGCAACCTTGATCCTCTTTCAACAAGTCGGTTGGTTGACAGAACCGCCACCATGGGATCAGCAATTGTTTTGGATGATCAACCATCTCTCATTGCCAAGCTGGATGGACAGCTTGGCCATAACCGCCCGGAACCCATGGACTTGGGTCCCCTTATACCTGGCAATTCTAGCGTGGATGTTCTACCATCAAATTCCAAAGGCCTGGAAAATATTTATCGTGCTAACCCTAGCAGTAACCCTCAGCGATCAACTATCGGCCTCTCTGATCAAACCCTGGGCCATGCGGGAACGCCCTTGCCACTTCCCCGGAACCGCAGAAGATTGCCGGTCACTCGTCAATTGTGGTACCGGATTCAGTTTTGTATCGTCTCATGCCAGCAATCATTTCGCCCTGGCTTGGACTTTGGGATTGTTGTTTTATAGGCGATGGAAGGCAACAGGTCTAGTGGTGGGGACCTTATGGGCAGGCTTGGTCGGTTGGTCGCAAATCAGAGTAGGCGTCCATTTCCCTTTGGATATTGCTTGCGGCGCTTTGCTTGGTATCCTTATCGCAACGAGTTTATGGATGACTTTCAGCACCTTGAAGGTCCCCCCGGCAGTATCTTCCAAGATCACCACCCCCCTTTCGTCGAATTCCTAATCAGAACTCTATGTTATTTACCAGTTTAGCCCTTTTGATTTCAGGAATTTTGGGCGGTGTCTTGGCCAGAGTATACCAAGGAGCCATGGACCAACTGCGGTTTCGATGGTTACTCACCTTCTGCGGGGGATTGCTCTTTAGCACAGCCATCCTGCACTTGCTTCCTGAGGTGCTCGCTTACGGCCACCCCACCGAAAACCTATGGTTGCTCAGCGGCTTCTTCTTACAATTGATCCTGGAAAAATTTTCAGCGGGCATCGAACATGGTCACCTTCATCACGAAGCCAATCATCACTGCGACCACCCCCTCCACGAAGAACATCCTCATAAAAGTCATAATGCAATTCTGACCGCATCTACCGACTCAAGCAAAAAAGCCACAGGCCAAGGCCCCTCCGTTTGGTTAGCCTATGCGCGTTCTTGGGGATTGATGATCAGTCTTAGCATCCACGGCTTAATTGAAGGCATTCCCCTATCGGGCGTTGCAAACACCTATGCTGATAGCAAAATTCCTATAACACCACTTCTTTTGGGGATCCTACTCCACAAGACCCCAACCAACTTTGCCCTTGCAGCCTTGCTCATTCGGCAGAAAGCGCATCCCCTTATGTTATGGGCAGCTGTCATCTGGGTCGCAAGTTGCACACCTTTGGGCCTATGGATTGGCCATGGGCTTGGACATACCGGTGAAGGCAACCGCGAAATTCTGCATGCTTTGATGGCCCTGGCCACAGGATCCTTCCTCCAAATAGCCTCCACCATTCTCTTCGAAAGCAGCAACAACCACAAATTCAACTGGATTCAATTATCTGGGGCACTTCTGGGCGCATATCTTGCTTATTTCATGGGACACTAACCCAGGATGACCCCATTTTTTGATCCGCTCCATAAATTATTATTATGTTCGACAAAAATACATTGACCGGCAAACATATTTTGGTGACCGGCGGCGGTTCCGGTCTCGGCCTTGCCATGGCTCAGAAATTTTATACCTTAGGGGCCCAAGTTGCCATTTGCGGCAGAACAGAATCCAAACTAAAGCAAGCGACTGTACAGATTGGCGAGGGAAGCCTATACTACGTGTGCGATGTTCGGGACCCCTCCGCGGTTACCGCCATGTTCGACTATTTAATCGAGCAATGGGATCGAGTCGATGGTTTGGTGAACAATGCTGCAGGAAATTTCCTTGCAGCGTCGGAAGACCTGAGTCCCAATGCTTTTGCATCGGTGGTAGATATCGTCCTTAAGGGCACTTTTCACTGCACCTTGGAATTTGGAAATCGTTTGATCCAAAAGAACTCGACAGCCCCCTCTCCACAAGGCGCCTCGGCCAAAGAAGAATCCAATGGCCAAAGCAAAGAGTCAATTTCTTCACCTTGTGGAAATATCATCAACATTGTTACAACCTACACCGAAACCGGTTCCGCCTTTGTTCTGCCTTCGGCATGCGCCAAGGCGGGAGTCCTTGCCATGACCAACAGCCTTGCCGTCGAATGGTCCACCTACGGTATTCGGCTTAATGCCATTGCGCCAGGGCCTTTTCCTACGGAGGGCGCATGGTCGCGCCTTATGCCCGACCCCTCCATCGAAGAAGCCTACAAAAGAGGAATTCCCTTAGGTCGTTACGGCCAATCCGAAGAACTGGCCAACCTTGCCGCCTTCCTGATGAGTCCTATGGCGGATTATATCCAAGGCGGTTGCATCTCGATTGACGGTGGGGAGCGTCTCATGGCAGGGCAATTCAATCGCTTTGTCCAGTGGATGCCCAGGCCCATGATCAAACAAGCCTTTGGTGCGATGAAGCCTCCTAAAAATCCCTCGTAGCCGACTTGGAAAAGCTCGTTGCCAAGACCTTGCCGGCAACGAACACGTCAAGACGGTATAGCCCCGAGGATAGAGAGGCATTGCCATCTGGCTGATGCCCAAGTATCCCGGGTGAATTTGAAAGAAATAATCCCTGAACACCTGCCAGCAAGGCAATCCTACGGGTTGAATCGGGCATCAGGCTGAATTGTTGGAACGCCGAACCCGGATTCCAATGGTTAAAAGCTCTTGCGATGAACAAGCGGCCCCTGAAGGAACATAGGATGAGACCGAATCCACCATGACGGTCACCTACCCCCACCATTGGACTCATGGCAGGCCACAACAAAGAAGGTTGCAAAACCAAGGAGAATGAATCGCATAAGCAAGGGGTAAAGGTATACCAGGTCAAAAACGGTCATTGCCTCAATGAAAACTCCTTCACCTTTTTAAAAAATTCAAAGAACGAACCCGCGCTTGGAAAATTATCCCCCCGTATAAAGCATGTTGCAGCCCCTGGTTTCGGCGCCCTCCAACCGGCCTAACAATTCCAAACTGCCGTCTTGCAAAATGCGCCCTGCGTCAGCAGTCTGAAGAAAGGCCAGGCTGTAGTAATTGGATGTATCCACGATGTTGATGCCTCCACGGGTTCCTGGGGATTCCCATTCAAGCGGGTTATCGGATCGATAAATACCGATACCCACCGAAGCGGGAAATACAAAACCCTCGAAGGCCGAACCGTCTATTCGATAAGCCTGCGAGCTTAATTCAGTCATTCCATACTCACTACCCAAGCGAAGCCCTGTCGCAGAACTTATTTGCTCCCGAAGCCATCCCCTAAAGCCCTCCGGTGTCCAACCCTGATCCATGCCTTTGGTGCCACCCGTTTCAATCAGAATATCTCCTTGATGTGGTTGCCAGTCCCTGTTCCTCCACAAATTATCGCCGAACCAGTCCCATAAGGCATGCGGTATTCCCCATACCAAGGTTGACCTTCCCGCATTTCCGGCTTCTTTCCACTGCCTCATTAACGTCGCATAGTCCTTACGATAAAAGGCCCCAAACTTCATTGCTCCATGATCCATGAAATATTGTAACATTGCCAAAAGAGACGACTCCCCTCGATCCATATACGACGGCAACAAGGCCAGTAAAATACTGTTGTTCAAATCACCTAGACATTGTACCGCATGCATCATGGAGCGAGCCATCACCTCGGATTCAAAGGCCATCCAATGCCTCGAACGCTGAACCTCGCTAAACACACCCTCTGAATGGGTACTCACTTGGGCGCTGGTCCCGCTGCTTCGAAACACCGTACTTGGACGAGGAACACCCCAGTACAAGTCCTCGTGTTTGAAGGCATCCACCGGCATAAACACCAACTGATCCGGATAACGGATGGAATCGGCATTGGGGCGAAGAGCATTCACCCAACGACCGAAGGAAGGCAACGCTTGACGCTGTCGATGAAATAGATCCATCACCGCAGCAGTTTGCTCATCGTTCCAATTTTTCCACCCCATGCCTGAACCACCTCCCAAAATCGCATGGCATGCGGGCTCCTCCAAATTCGTAAGCCCAGAGCATCCTTGTATCGGCTGTTTATCCCAAAGGCTCCAAAATTGAAGCAAAGATTCTCTCAACGAGTCCATCGGTGACAGGGCTTGTATTGAATTTTGGATAAAAGTACGATACCCCATCATGAGCAAGTCGACTTAATCAATCGAAACCCTGATTCACCAAACAAGGGCTCCACATTTTGAGATAAATTTGCTCTATCATGTTGCACCCTGTTTGGTTCATCCTATCAAGACTTATGAAAAAGCTAAATCCAGGACTTTTGAGGCCTTCACGGTGGGGATTCATAGGGTTGTTAGCCTTAATGAGCTGTGATTTGCTCTTTATCCCTCAGATTTTTCCTCCGCAAGTGGACTTGATTGCCCCCACCGATACCCTATGGCTTCGGTCAGGTCGGGATACCCTTAATTTGGTATTTCGAATTCGCGACGAGGACGGAGACCTGGGCCGCGATACCATGGACCAAACCAAGGACCTCGGAATACTGGAAGTCCGTTACGGTAGCCCCCCCTTTGACACTACCTACACCGAATACGTAATCCCCAACCTCACCCCCAAAGGTGCGGACAAAAGATTAGATGCCTCCTTGAAGGTATCTGTGGAGCCCTTGACCATGCGAAGCGGGCTCGCCGTGGATTCTTCGCAATTCTATGTGGTTCTCCGAGACAGAGCCGGAAATCCCTGTCCCGTAATTGCATTGCCCACGATTTATCTACGTCCATGAGATGCATTCTCTGATCAGTAAATATCATGCAACAGCGCAGGCAGTCCTTTGGTTGACCTTGTTCCTCAGCCAAGCGGCCATTGCCCAAAGCGGGGGTCGTTCCATGTTTGGTCAAATGCAGGGTGAGATTGATCCGGTCACCATGAGCATGGGCGGATTTGCCCCGGTCTGGGGACCTCTCGGTCTAGGATCGGCCATAAGCAATCCGGCCTTGCTGGAAGAGTGCAGTCAGCACCGATGGTTTACGGGATGGTCAAAACGGCCTGCCGGGTTGCAACAAGGTGGATTTGCCATGGTGCTTCCTCTTAAACGCTTTCCTGAATGGCATGCTGCCATCGGAACACAATTTACAGGAACAGGATCCATGCCTTCCACGGATCCATTCGGCATGGAAACTGGGCAAACGCAAGCCGGCGAAGGAGTGTTACAGGCAAGCCTTGGACACCGATTCAGCCCCCGGCTGAATTGGGGGGTGCAGACACGAGTCGTCTCATCGTATTTAGGCTCCTATTCCGCCTGGGGAGCAGGCTTGGATATGGCCCTGCGCTATACCGATACCGCCCAAAGGCTTGGAGTCTGCCTGCTCCTGCACGATGCATCGATTATCTTGAAAGACTACGTCTATACTTCGGCGGCATCCCGCTTCCCGCCGGTTCGCTTGAATCTGATGCTCACCAATGAATTGATGCATCTCCCGCTACGTTGGTCTCTGGGTATGCAGCATTTGCAAAACTGGAACCTGCGCTACGACGATCCAAACGATCCGTACAAAACCGATAATCTGCTCCTTGGACAAGATAGTGTTACCAAATCATCTCGTTGGGCAGATCTTGGACGGGAAGCTTTCCTGCATTTGGTTTTCAATGCCGAACTCCGTTTGAGCAAGGCCATCCGCCTGCGCGGCGGTTACAACGCATTGCAAAGGGCCGAATGGGCTTTCCCTGAGCGTTCAGGCAGCAGCGGGTTTACCTTCGGTATAGGTCTGTTCACTCGCCGATTCAGCGTGGACTTTGGCACCGGGGCCCAAACCCTGGCCGGCAGACAAAGTTCCGTAGCATTTTCTTGGAACTTCAGCCCAGTAAAGCCTTGATTTAAACGTTGCAGAATAGCATTTCACTTTGACAAAAAACGCCGCTAAATTATTCCCATAAATATTTTCAAAATACTGAATTCCTACTATCGCCTCCTCCTGACCATTCTTGCCATCCCCTTTGGATGGCCAACCGTCTCTGCAAACTCGCCAAAGAACGCACCATCTCCAACAACGAACACATATGTTTCCGTTTCGGTAGACTCTTTGCTGTTGTACCAAATTTATATTCGAAATTTTAGCACCCAAGGCAACCTGCAAGGGGTAATTGCCGGACTAGATCGCATTCAAGGCCTTGCCATACGCTCTGGTTGATGCCGGTGCATCCATTAAAATTTGTGAATCGCAAAGGTATTTTTGGTGGTCCCTGCGGGGTGCTGGTCAACAAGCCATTTTAGTAGTGGTAAACATTCGTAACAAAAACCTCAAATCGAAGGTGCCCCCCGATTACCGTGCGCGTTCCTTTGTGAACCTCCTTGACCAAAGCACAGCCTACCTCAAGGAAGAACTTGAATTGGAGCCTTACGGCATTCGCCTGCTCAAGACCTTCAAGCCCTAAGGTCTAGCGCTTCACCAACCGGTGCCAAGAAGGATTACCTTTTGGATCCATTAACTGTAGCAAATAGATTCCAGAGGGCCATGCTTGGCATGCTAAATTCAGGGCAACTCCTGTTCCTTCAGGCTGGTATACCCCCTGCGCGAACATGCGACCGTTAAGGTCCGTTATCCGCCATTGCGCGTCTTGGTTCA
>VHAW01000002.1 GCA_016872225.1 Sphingomonadales bacterium
CCTGCGTGTCTACCGATTTCACCACCTGGGCTACTGAGCGGGAAACGAGACTCGAACTCGCGACCCCGACCTTGGCAAGGTCGTGCTCTACCAACTGAGCTATTCCCGCAAACGCGTTTCAAAGAACTATTCCGGACATTCAAGGTATGAATGAAGGTTTCGAAAATCTCCAAAGTTTGGGGGAAATTTCCAGACCGAGACCACCCCTAGGGCCCAAAGGACTGCAAATATAGCATGAAATCGCCATTCACCATTCTAAGACCAAGCGAAGATTCAAGACTCTTCCGCTGAGAAAATTCGGAACGTTCTGCTGATAACCTTGGGTGTCATAGAGCCAAGTATAAGAAATGGTATTGTTGATTTGCAGAAGATTAAAGGCCTCTAGATTCACCCAGGCTGAACGAAAAGCCCGGGTCACCCGGCCTTTGAACAGCGGCTTTTGGGTCCCCGCACCCCAGAGAATACGGCTGAACCCTATGTCCACACGGCGGTATGGGGGCATTCGAAGTGTGTCTTTGGGTCTGGCGAAATCAGGCGGGCCGTAGGGCAGCCTTGAGCCAAAAACCAGATTGAGGCTAACCTTATAATCCGGGTACGGCGGGAGATAATCCTGGAACATCATCGCAAACTGCACCCGTTGATCCGTGGGGCGAGGCATCCAACCTATGACCTCGTTGCGTTCCGAGGTTTTCATCCACGATAAGGTAGCCCAAGATTGCAAGGAGGAAACAAATTCCCCGTGGATTCGCAAGTCCAAACCGGTCGCATAGCCCTCTACAGGTGGCGATGCGAGATAGCGAATTCGGACATTGTCGATCTCGTAAGGAATTAAACGAGACAAATGCTTGTAATAGCCCTCGATCACCCACTGAAAAGGCCTGTCCCAGGCTTTGAAACGGTGGTCCGCGGTCAGAACCCAATGAGTTGCCCTTTGGGCCTTCACTTCTCGATTGATCCTGCCATCAGGAAAACGGGCATCCCGATAAAAAGCAGGTTGCGCATAGCGGCCTACCGAAAGACGAAAGGCCCAGTCCGTGGACCAACGGGGCCTCCAAGACAAATTCACGCGGGGGCTCCAAACCGTTTCGTTGTTGAGCGTCCAACGATTGAAGCGAATTCCCGCGTTCAATCGCCAACGACCCTCCGAATCAAGGGTAATTTGGTCCTGCACAAAGCCCGAATATCGCTGGCTGCTCACCGACTGATCTGCATGCAAGAATTGGTAAACCTGTACCGCGGTATCCTTATCGGAACCCAAGGGTGGAACTTGCAAGATAGGAGTAATCGAAAATCCCAACGAATCCACAAGAGTGTATTCCCACAAATACTCTTGAATTTGCTCGCGTTGGGCCCGCAGTCCCCATTGCACAAAATGCGGACCTGTTGCACTTTGCCATTGCCCGCGATGCTCCGCCGCCAGCACCGAAATATTCAAAGCGTTCCTGGCATATTGCTGAAAAGCTCCTATTCCTCTGGTAAACAATACGTTTCCAAAGTTATCCGAACCTAAATTGGCATCTAATTGATTGAGTAACCAGGCGGATTCCACGTCGATTCGTTCCCTTTCGTCGCTCCAATACAGGCTGGCCGATTGCGTCAAGGTCATGCGAGGGTGTGGCTTGAAGATGAGGCTGGTCCCGTGGGTTGCGTTGCGAAATTTCATGGCCTCTTCCCCATCGAAATAAACCCGCAACTGCAGAGCTTCTTTAACCGTTCCAAAAACAGTTTCCCTGTTCGATGGAATGACTCCCAACACATTTTGACCCACATGGCTCAGCCAATTCCATTGCCATCGGGAATTGGGTTGATATCGTAACATCATTTGCATGTCAGAGGCAATGGGGCGGTATTCCCCCCGGGTATCCATGCTCTGCAACAAAGAGTTCAAGGCTCTGTAACGCATACCACCCTGCCAGGTCAACTTGCCCTCCTTATCCAAAAGCCCCTCAGCAGCGACCGAAAAGCCCGTGAGCCCAGCTTGCACAGTACCCGCCGCATACCGTGGTTGACGATAGGTCACATCCAGCACGGAGCTCATCTTGTCCCCATAACGGGCATCGAAGCCTCCTGCCGAAAAATAGATATGTTCCACCAAATCAGGGTGAATCAGACTGATTCCCTCTTGTTGCCCGGAACGCATAAGAACGGGCCTGTACAGCTCTATTCCGTTGAGGTAGGTCATGTTCTCGTCGTAATTCCCGCCCCTTACCTGAAACTGGGATGAAAATTCTTGCTGAGACCTTGCCCCGAAGGCCTGAAGCACTGTTTCAAAATTCCCGCTAGGGTTGGCAACCCTGCGTGAAACCAAAGGATCGATTTTGGCAACCCCCATGGACCGATCCCGATCAGCCTCGACCGTGACCCCTTGTTGCATAGTGATGGCCGTAGGTTCCATTTGGATTCGCATGGGCAACAACTCCCCCACCCTTAACCGCAAATTCCTCCGCTCACTGCGGTAACCCAGGTATCGAATTTCTAAAATGAAGTCTATAACCGCCGGAACCTTTAACACAAAACGCCCACGATCATCTGTAATCGTCCCAAACCCCAAAGCAGGCAACATCAGACTTGCCCCGGTCAATGGCCTGGAATTTTCATCCAAGACGACCCCCTTGATGGAGGCGGAATCTAAACTTGAACTTTGAACAGCCCTGGCCCTTAGAAGGTTTGGGCCAAAGACTAGCCCACAAAGGGCCAAAGCAACGAAGCTAACCCTCACTCAAAAAAATGCTTTGAAAGCGCGCACTGCTTGGGCTGAATCAGCCTGCCCGAAAACTGAATTCCCGGCTACCAACACATCGGCCCCGGCTTGGATCAAGGAGGCCGCGTTTTGCAAATCCACCCCGCCATCGATTTCGATGCGGAAAGCTAATTGATGATCCTCCCGATAGCGATTCAGGGAGGCTAGCTTCGTCATGGTGGAAGGAATAAAAGCCTGACCCCCAAAACCCGGATTCACCGACATCAGGCAAACCAAATCCAAATCGGACAATACAGACCATAAAGATTCAACCGGAGTATGGGGATTGATGGCCACTCCTGCCTGGAGGCCCAGGCTTTTGATTTGGTGAATATGACGATGCAAGTGCACGCAAGCCTCCAAATGAACCGTCAAAATATCGGCCCCGCTTGGGCAAAGGATTCCAAGTATCGCCCCGGATCCTCAATCATCAAGTGCACATCTAGCGGCAACGAGGTCACCGCACGGATAGAGCGCACCACCGGTTGTCCGAAACTTATGTTGGAAACAAATTTTCCATCCATAACATCCAAATGCAACCAGTCGGCACCGGCCTCCTCCACGGTTTGAATTTGTTCAGCCAAACAACCAAAATCAGCAGAGAGAATCGAAGGGGCAAGGATTTTCATGGACGACACTGGGAGCAGTTAGGCCTGATGAATAGGATTATCGAAATGCAGAAATTCCGGTGAGGTCCATTCCGGTGATAAGCAAATGAATATCGTGGGTTCCTTCATAGGTAACCACCGATTCCAGATTCATCATGTGACGCATAATAGGATATTCCCCGGTGATGCCCATACCCCCGTGAATCTGGCGGGCTTCGCGGGCGATGTTCAGAGCGATTTCAACGCTGTTTCGCTTGGCCATGGAAATCTGAGCGGTGGTGGCCCGGTCCTCGTTCTTGAGAACGCCCAGCCGCCAGCATAGCAACTGACCTTTGGTAATTTCGGTTAGCATTTCGGCTAATTTCTTTTGAACCAACTGAAAGGAAGCGATGGGTTTGTCAAACTGAATTCGTTGCAAAGCGTATTGCTTGGCCGAATCGTAACAATCCATTGCCGCACCGAGGGCGCCCCAGGCAATCCCGTAGCGAGCCGAATCTAAACACCCCAAGGGGCCTTTAAGACCCCCGATATTCGGGAGCAGATTCTCCTTGGGAACCTTGACATTAGCAAAAACCAATTCCCCGGTAGCCGAAGCCCGCAGCGACCATTTGTTATGGGTTTCCGGGGTGGTGAAGCCTTCCATCCCCCGTTCGACGATCAGGCCACGAATTTTGCCGGCTTCATCCTTGGCCCAAACCACGGCGATATCGGCAAAAGGAGCGTTGGAAATCCACATCTTGGCTCCGTTCAAGAGGTAGTGATCTCCTTTATCTTCAAAATGCGTGGTCATCCCCCCTGGGTTGGAACCGTGGTCGGGTTCAGTCAAACCAAAGCACCCCATCCACTCGCCGGTGGCCAGCTTGGGGAGGTATTTACGGCGTTGTGCTTCGGAACCGTATTTGTAGATGGGGTACATGACCAAGGAGCCTTGCACCGAGGCGGTCGAACGGATGCCTGAATCACAACGCTCTAACTCCTGCATGATAATTCCGTAGGAAATTTGGTCCATCCCCCCGCAGCCGTATTCGGCCGGCAGCGATGGTCCAAAAGCCCCTATCGCACCCAATTGAGGAATAATGTGTTTAGGAAATTCGGCCCGTTGGGCATAGTCTTCGATAATGGGGCTAAGCTCCTTTTTGACGTATTGCCGAACACTATCCCGAATAAGACGATGTTCATCGGTCAATAATTCGTCAACCAAGTAATGGTCCGGATGCTGGTAAGTATCAGTGCGCATGGGATAGGGCTAAAATTTGGGAATGCGGGGCAAATTTAAGACCTTCGGTGCTCAAACGTAAGAGAATGGCCGAGATTGCTTTAGAAGGCATTGAATTCAAAGGTTATCACGGGTTATATCCCGAAGAAAAATCCAGTGGAAATACATTTGTCCTTGATATCAAGGCTTTTGCCCCTCAGGAAACCCACCTCAGTGCAGGACAACCCCAACTGGGCCACCATTGGCCGGATTATGGTCGGATCTACGCCCTCGCGGAGGCTGTGTTTTTGGAACCCCAGGACCTCTTGGAAGAGGTCGTCTCTGGAATTCTAAAGGCTCTCAAAAAGGAATGGCCCACATGGACCTATGAAGTAAGCCTGGCTAAAATGAATCCCCCTATACCCCGTGCAGAGGGATCTACATGCATTCGGATTCCATTCTCCAAGGTGACGATGCGGTGCAGCGACCTTGAACCATGATCAACAACCCTGTAGCGGCGAATTATCTTTAGGCATTCCTTCAACCTCCCCCGAATTCAGTAAAACTATGGGCATACAAACTGCCGAACGCTCCTCCGCACTGGATGCCTCCGAAAACCCAATTTACCAACGCCATATGGCAGCCTACAAGGCTGCAATACCCTGGATGAAGGGCTCGGTACTCGAGGTCGGTTGCGGAGAGGGGTACGGCATGAAGCTCTTGGCTCGGCACTGTCAACAGTATTTGGGGATTGATAAAATTCCTGTTCCCAATCTGCAGGTACCGTCCAATGCCAGAACCTTGCAAATGACAGTTCCCCCTTTGGGTGGAATCAACTCGAATCAATTTGATGCGGTGGTCACCTTTCAGGTCATCGAACATATCGAGGATGACCTTGGATTTCTCAAGGAAATTCATCGGGTTCTCCAGCCGGGGGGCATTTTGATTTTGACCACCCCCAACCGACTTATGTCCCTCACCCGCAATCCTTGGCATGTAAGGGAATACGATCCCGATGCAATGCGTCAAATTTTGGAATCAGTCTTTGGCCAAGTTGACCTTCGCGGTGTCTTTGGGAATGACAAGGTTATGAATTACTACGAAAGAAACAAGGCCTCGGTGCGCAAATTCACTCGTTGGGATTTTTTCAATCTGCAATACCGTTTACCCCGTCGCTGGCTCCAAGTACCCTACGACTTGGCCAACCGCCTAAACCGACGAATGTTGAAACATAAGAATAATCACTTGGTCAGCCATATTGGCTCCGATGATTACCCAATTAACGCGCTGACTACGATGGCCTTGGACTATTTTGCAGTATGCACTAAATAATCGCCATCGGATCCCTGAGAAAAAGTGTTGTTCGATGTCTGTTGTGGGCTGTGGGGATAACTCGTCAGCCATCAATATTTTCTGAATTCAAAATCATTTTATCAAAAAAAGATATTTCGCTTCGAAATAATACACTGCGCTCACTCCAAAACAAAAGGCAACCCTTCGTCATCATTTGAGTCCAAAGATGGAAGAAAAAATTCCAAAACCATGGATTTAAAAATCCTAAATTAACCTCATCGATTTACCCTCTAAGAATTCATATTATTCTGCTGATCGGTAATCCATTGTAAAGCTTGTAATGGAGTTATTGAGTTGATGTCTAAAGCTTTTAAGGATTCCATCAATTCCAAGGCTTGAGCATCTCCCTCGCTCCACAACGACATCTGCCACCCGGAAACCGGCGAATTTGTATTTAATGCTACAATCTCTTCCCTTCCTACTCCGGAAACAGTATCCGATACCAAATCTCCCGCCAATGAGGCGGATGCATCGCGAAGCGATTCAAGATGCCCAAGCATAATTTCGGCTTCGCTGATCACCGCCGAAGGAACCCCGGCCATCCTCGCCACATGCAATCCGAAGCTATGAGAGGAACCGCCGGGTTGAATGGTTCTAAGAAATTCCATGCGATCGCCTTGCCTTGATACCGCGACATGATAATTGGCTATACGAAGGTACTTTTCGGACATGCGATTCAACTCGTGATAATGAGTGGCAAATAAGGTCATGGGACGATGTCGGGGATGCTCATGCAGATAAGCCGCTATCGCCCATGCCAAACTGATTCCGTCATACGTTGAGGTTCCTCGACCGATTTCATCCAACAACAACAAACTATCCGCAGACATATGATGCAGAATGGTAGCCATTTCTTGCATTTCGACCATGAAAGTGGATTCACCCGCTGCTAAATTGTCGGAAGCCCCCACCCTAGTAAAAAGCTTATCCACCATTCCCATTTTCGCTTCGGTCGCGGCTACATAACAACCAATTTGCGCCATAACAACCAGGAGGCCAGCTTGCCTTAGGAGTGCCGATTTACCGGACATATTTGGGCCAGTAATCATCCAAATTTGTTCGCTCTGTGGATTCAACGCCAAATCATTAGGGATATAAGGCTTGGAATCCGGTAGTATCCTTTCCAAAACCGGATGCCGGAACTGTTTAATATGAAGACCCGGTGAATCGGTAAAACATGGTTTGACATACTTCCTAAGGACGGCTATTTCCGCAAAGCCCAAAAGGACATCCAAGGTTGCTAAACGAGTGGAAACCCGCTGCATCGAAAGCACATAGCCCGCTATCTCTTGAAGCAGCTGCGAATATGCCGCTTGCTCCAATTCATGGATGCGTTGGTCCGCGGAGAGGTATTTCTCTTCAAAAGCTTTGAGCTCCGGGGTTATGTATCGCTCTGCATTGACCAGAGTCTGTTTGCGAATCCATTCGCCAGGTACCTTATCCTTGTGGGCGTGGGTAACCTCGAGATAAAAGCCAAAAATCTGGTTGTAATTAATTTTAAGCGATGAAATGCGGGTGCGTTGGATTTCTTGTTCGACCATTCGGTTCATGAATCCTTTGGCATTTTCCTTGAGAGTTCGGAGCTCGTCCAAATCTTCACAGTAACCACCACGAATCGCACCTCCTTTGGAGATGGAAGCAGGAGCATCCTCGTGGAGAACAGACTCAATACGCTGGGCAACATCCAAGAGCGATTGCAATTCCGCAAACAAATTTTGCAAAGCAGCGGCTGATTCATCACCCAAAGCCCTATCGCGCAAGCTTTCCGCGGCCCTGATGCTTTGAGCCAGCCTCCATAATTCCCTTGGGCCGCTACGCAAGACTCCCACCCTGGCAGCCATCCGTTCCATGTCTCCAACCTCGGCCAAGTCAGCGCGGAAGAGATCCGCCTCCATTGAGTGATTCACTGCCCAATCCACGATATGCTGACGAGCCTCAATAGTTTCTTGGTTGCGGAGCGGCATCCCCACCCATTGACGTAACAACCTGGTCCCCATAGGTGTACGACAAGCATCCAGGCAAGTCGCCAAGGACATGCCTCCAGGCTGCTGAGGCTCTAACAATTCCAAAGTTCTTACGGTAAATGGATCCATCCATAAAGAGTCCCTTGTGTCCAACCTGGACAAACCAAACAAGGGCAAGGGGCCATCCCGTCGCGTTTCCTTAAGATAATATAACACAGCTCCTGCAGCAATTTGGGCAGCCTCCAAGTTATCCAAACCAAATCCTTTGACCGATTGGCTTTGGAATTGCTTCTGGAGCCTACCCAGTGCGCCCTCCTTTTCCCAAACCCAATCGTCCATCCATTGCCATGGCCATCCTTCGCCCAATGCTTCCAGGAGGTGGGTCTTCAACCATTTGTTGCCCAGAACCTCAACCGGCGCATAACGGCGTAACAAACTACCTATTTCCTGCAGATCGCCCTGCATGGCTTGGAATGATCCGGTGGTCGCATCGCAGAACGCAAGACCAAAAAGCCCTTGACCCGTCGAATGGACTGCGGCCAGAAAATTGTTGCGCATATGGTCAAGCAAAGAGTCGCTAAAAGCCACAGCAGGAGAGACTAATTCCGTGACATCCCGCTTGACAATTCCTTTGGCCTGTTTGGGATCCTCCATTTGATCGCATACCGCCACCCTTAACCCCGCACGGACCAACCTTGGTAAATACTGATCCAAGGAATGGTGGGGGAAGCCCGCTAGAGCCATCTCTGCGGCAGCCCCATTGGCACGCTTGGTTAGCGTAATCCCCAAGACTTGGGCGCAACGCACCGCATCTTCTCCAAAGGTCTCGTAAAAATCACCCACCCTAAACAAAAGCATGGCCCCAGGATATCGCGCTTTGATCTGCGCGTATTGCTTCATCAAGGGGGTTTCAGAGGCGGTTTTGGGGGGCATGAAGAGAATAAATGATCCGAGAAAATTCGCCACGTCACAAGCATCAGATTCATACCGCTGAAGACTCAAGGTGCCGGACTTAATTTGGGGGCTCAAACCCCTAAACATCCCGCCTTGCATGCGCCTCAAAAGCATGAATGAACTGAACCGCCCACCCGTGGATCAGTCCAAAAATAACCCTAAAATTCCTGTAGTAGCCGTCTTGGGCAACTTACGCAGTCTCCAAAATGTAGGATCCGTGTTTCGGTCGGCAGATGCCTTTGGCCTTAAGGAAATCATTCTTGCCGGATACACAGGACGACCCCCGCACCGCGATATTCACAAAGCCGCTCTCGGTGCCGAGGAAGCCGTACCCTGGAGGGGATGGGAAGATCCAGCGGAGGCCTTGAGACAATTGCGATCGGAAGGGTATGCCTTGATCGCCGTGGAACAAGCAGAACCATCCGTATCCTTGGCGGATTGGACCTGGGACGGAAAACTACCCCTCGCCTTCGTTTTTGGCAACGAAGTGGATGGTTTGCACCCTGATCTCTTAAAATTATGTGATTGGGCCCTTGAAGTCCCGCAATGGGGTTGCAAACACAGCCTCAATGTTTCAGTCTGCGCTGGGATACTCTTTTGGGAAGCTGCCCGAAGATCGAGGCTGGGGTAGCAGGTCCTATCAAAGCTTAAAACCAAAAGTTTCAAGTTGGAGAATTTCCCATTGATTCCCTCCCCACCCCTCTTTTCGATACCCTGCAATTCAAATTTGTCAACGGAACATGGTTGCCACAAGGGAACAACGAAAGCCTGGACACCGTGAATCCCCTGCAAGGATGTAGAGCAGACGGTTTTGGGAGATCATACCCTCTTTCGTAAAATCCCCTAACAAACCTAAGGTTTCTGAAGGTTAACCGCACCCCAAGCTCAGGTTGAAATTTCCAGAGGCTTATCAAGTTCCACAAAAGGTGCAATAGCCCGCATCTTCTTGAGAGGGCGGTTGATTGAGTTCACGATTCCTTGCGTTACGCTCGTAAGGGTTACAGAAGGCTTGTATGAGTTCATCCCACAAATCATCACAACCTTGCAAAACTTTTTGGTCCAAAGCCTCTTCGACTCGATGATTGCGCGGAAATACTGCAGGATTGTTACGATGCATTCGTTCCAAAGCAGCTAAGAAACCACTTTCGGCACTATGCTCTACGGCCTTAAGCCACTCCATCATCCATAGTTTGGATGGAAAATTCTTTTCCTGCAGATCATAAAGCGATTCACCCCCTTGCCCAAGGACTTCATCACCGTCCAATGAACGGCTGCGGAATTGTGCAAGGACTTGTTCTAAATTCAAATACGCCTGAGTGTAGTCGGGCCGCGTGGTGGACAACCATGCCTGCCAATCTGCAACGAGCGAATGAACCTTCACGTTGCCATGGGCTTGGTCCGGATCCAAACCTAATTTCATCCATTGCATACGCTCCATGGCCTTATCACACAGCGTCCTGAACCGCTGGAGCATATCCGTTGCGATTTGCATCGCCCTTTGATTATCGTGGTCTCCGTCGAGCAAAGGCAACAAACACGACAAAAGAACCTCCGCATTCCAAGCCATGATATCCCCCTGGCGACCCCAAGCATAACGCCCATGCGAATCAATGGAACTAAACGATTGGTTTAAATCGTAGGTATTCACAAATGCACAAGGGCCAAAATCCATAGTAATCCCGAGCAAACTAATGTTATCGGTGTTGAGGACCCCGTGAACGAACCCTACGCGCATCCATTGTGCGACGAGTTCAGCCTGACGCCGGGTCCACTCCTCAAAGAAAGCCAAAACCGCTTCTGGATGGGGCTTTCCTAATCTGTAAAGGCTAAACCCTTGATCCACATTGCCTTGTTTGGACCACCACAGGGTTGTCCGCTCAAGGACTGCCCCGGCAAAGCGGGCATACTCCTCTGGAGCCAAGGCACGTATCGCATATTCCAAGGTTCCAATGCGAACATGATGTGGGGCCATTCGAAAAAGTACTCCCCCTCTTTGATCAACATCCCTCCAAACCTTGTACGGCGTTTCCAAAACCATGAGGGAACGCGTGGTCGGCACACCCAGTCCATACAAGGCTTCACTAATCAGAAACTCCCTTAACATATATCGAAGCGTGGCATGGCCATCCCCTCCTCTCGCAAAAGGCGTTGGGCCGCTTCCCTTAAGATGAATATCGTAACAATGCCCCGATTCGTTCTGCCATTCACCCAAAAGCATCGCCCGACCATCCCCGAGCATTGTAAAATACCCGTACTGATGACCCGCATAAGCCATCGCAAAAGGATGGGGTGCGCTGTTCATCCACCGGGCCACATCATCCCCATCGGTGATTTTAGCGGAAAGCCCCCAATCCTCCAAAAGGTCCTTGTTGAGACAAGCCATCCGCATCCCTGAACAATCAGGAAACGGCATATCCACTCCCAAACGCCCTGAGGAAAGGGTAAGTCCCAAATCCCGATAATCGCTACGCCAGAAACTCAACGGTATTTGAGGGCTATCCCTAACATAAAATGCCTCGGGGCCATGTAACGCGCCGGATTATCCGGGGGCAAACCTCTGGAACGAGCATCGCGGGGATCCAAGTAAGCCGGGTCTCGCCAACTGGAAGGAACAGGATCCCCTGACTCCCAGGCTCTTCCGGTCACCGGATTGGGAATGATGGCGTTAGCTTGATTGAAAAGGTTGGTTAATTGCATGGACAATTCCCATCGGTATGCTCCGCGAAGCCACCATTTGCGAACCGAAAGATCCATCCATTGTTGTCCCTGCCCCAAAGCCGACCACAAGGCCTCCGGACGAGGATCCCTTTCGTAAATAGGCCTACCCGACACAGGCTCAATGCCTTGAAAGGTGTAAGGCGTATAACGCCGACCGGAGCGCAGGACCCCTTCGAGGTACAGGGACCAACGGTTCAACCATGACAGCCCCCAAAGTCCGCGCTTACGGTCCAGGGTCAAAATCACATTCCCTTTGATATCGTACGGGGCATCCCAAGCCAGGAAAGTTTCTTTGGTGTCCTGGCGATTGCCTGAATTGAGAATGGCCGTAAGCGCCTCGCTGGCCGAAGAACTTTGGCCGCGGGCCACCATGTAGGATGCTGAAACTTGCCCCTGGAACCACTGACCAATTCTTTTGAAATACCCTAATTCCAAACCGCGAATCCGCGCATAATCCGAATTGATTCGCAAGGTTCGGGTCACCTCCCGTCCTGTAAAGTCCTTGATTTGGGTGGAAGCGGCCGAAATAAAGTCGTATTTGTCTTTCCAATAAGCGGTTACAGTTAGAGCATCGTTAGGGGTCAATTGGGTTCTCAAGCCCAACTCGTACGAGATATCCATCTCGGGATTCAAGTCAGGATTCCCAACCCTGGCCAAGACCGAACGATCCTGGTACAAGGGATTCAAACCCTGGTACAACCAGCTGGGATGCGGCATCACCATCGCATGGTTGTAATTGAAATAGAGAACCTGATTTTCGCGAATGGGGAATGATGCAGATAATTTGGGCAAGAGTCTTGCCTTGGTTCTCATACCCAAAACTGAAAAGGTATTTTCGATATAATCCCTACGGATTTCATCACGGATTGGCGAGCGGGAATCCCCGATGGCCCCGTCCACAAAGGAGCCGGGCATCCAGTATTCAAGCCTGAGTCCAGCCTCAGCAACCAAGCCCAGGTATTTGAGTTTATTGGAAACAAAGAAAGCTCCACGCTTGGGCTGAACCCTCCAAACATCGCTGTAATCCCCCAGGCGAAAACTCTGAGAGAATGTTCCATCGGCTAACGGAATCGGCGCACCAATCCATGGACGAATAATGTCAATCCATTGCAAATCTTGATCTTTGAACTCAGTTCCGAAAATGAGACGATCTCCCCGAGAATTGTAATAATAATTACCACTGGCCTTCACCGTGTATTCTAACACATAGTGATCATGCCACAGGGTTCCAATGCCCCCGTTATTGTACAAACCGGGGCCTGGATTGACAAAAACCTGCGAATCAAGAGGATTAAAATAAGTCACCGGAAAAGTCACAATGGAATTCGGATCAAATTCCGAGTCCACTTCCTTGGGCCTCCAATCCCTTCCGTTTGCATCCGCCCGCAATCGTACATAGAGTCTGGATGCATTAACGGTATAGGAAAATTTCTTGGAAGTGGTGTGATTAAGCTGCAGACTTTCCAAGTTGGTATCGTGGGTATAGGTCAGCGCGTTATCAGGCTGCAACGCAAATTCAAATTGGTACCCCGGAAGGAAAGGAGCATCGTTTCCAATAATACGAAGCATGTTGACATCCTGGTTGATGGTCAACGAGCGCAGGTAGGTTCCGCCCAGCCTCAGACCCGGATGAAACGCATAATCCAATTTGAGCATACCGGCCCAGCGGTTATCCTGCATCGGTGCAAAGCCATTGCCAGGGTATAAAGAAGATTTAACTTGGTTGGCTGGGGTTCGGAAATATTGATCGTCAAAACTCCCTTTGAACGAAGAGAAAATTCGCAACGGTTGAGGGAACAGTCCCTTGAGGCTGCCGCCCACCGTACCTTCCACTACTTGGTTGTTCCAAACAGAAGACCAGGCATCGTTGAAGCCCAGCCGGTCCGAACGAGCAGCCAAGGAATAGGCCCAGCGATCGCCGCCTGAACGAGTCTTGGTACGGACAATCCCCGCGGAACCATCTCCCTGGGTAACATCCCCACCCCCGGTAGCAATATCCATGCGGTCGATGGAATTGGTCCCTATATCGATGCCAAAACCCGTTCCCGCCAAAGGATCCGTGGCCGATGCCCCGTCAATCATAAAGGCAGTTTCGTAGGTCCTTCCCCCACGGATGCTCAAACCTTCCGGATTGAGCATAACCCCCGCCTGAGTATTGAGTACGGATTGTACCGACCGGGTGGGAGCAGCTTCAATGCTCTCCTGACCCACACGCTGTTCAGTTTTGGTTTGTTCGAGATCAATCAATGGTTTATCGCCCACCACCACTACCTCTTGGTCCATGGTCACGGCCGATCGTCTCAAAACAATATTCAACGAAGTAGGTTTACCCCCTTCAATGCGTATCGCGGTGAATATCTTTTTTTCGTAACCCAAATAGGTAACCTCGACTTGGTACTGCCCAGCGGGAATTCTGATGATGCTGTATTGACCGTCCAAGTTGGAGGAGCTTCCCAGGCTGCTCCCTTTGATTACCACATTGACCCCGATCAAAGGAAGTTTGTCTTCCGCATCCGTCACTTTACCTGACAAAGTTCCTGTGGGCCCGGTATTTTGGGCAAAAAGGCTGGGACCTGAACCCCAAAAGACACCCAAACAAACCAGCACCAAAAGGAGTCGGTACCTCCAGGACCAACAAGGACGGATCAGCCGCAGAACAATCATCGCCAGCTACAATTCGGAAAGGTTGAGGTAGTTCATACCGTAACGAAAATCACCTAGAAGCCGTTGTTTGAAACGTTCGTAAAGTTCGGGGTCTTGCATTAAATCCGCACCCTCATCCCATTGCACCCACAAGCAACGCAAGCCTCCCGCCTGTTCCAGGAAGGTTGCATAGGCTTTCTCAACCCTGGCCAGATATTCCGCAGTAATTTCTTGTTCGAATGCCCGGCCTCGTTGTCGAATATTCCCCAAAAGCCGATGGGTAGGGCTGCTGAGATAGACCCACAATTGAGGCTGCGGTAATTGCTTGTTGACAATCGCAAACAAGTCCTTGAAAAGAGCGGCTTCCTGGGGCTGCAAAGTCTGGGTAGCAAAAATCAGGGATTTGTAAAAGGAATAATCCGCCACCAACCCTTCTTGCCTCCAGTCCACCAAATCCATTTCCGCATTCATCTGCCGGTACCTCTCGGCCAAGAATGCGGTTTCCGTGGAGAACGCATAACGTTCCGGATCCTTGTAGAAAAAGGGCAAAAATGGATTGTCCAAAAATTTTTCGAGGAGCAAGGGCATGTTCCAATCCTGAGCAAGTCGGGTTGCGAGGGTGGTTTTTCCCACCCCAATATTCCCTTCAATGACAATGTATTTCTTCATGCCTCATACCTTATTTCTCATCATTCCTTATTCCTCATCTTTCCTTGTTCTTCATCATTCCTTATTCCTCATCATTAATCAATTTTCAATTTCATTATGGTTCAATTCAAATTCCACCCGCCGTAATTGGCTTTGATCCGGACATTGCTCCAGAAGTCCTGTCACCGTAATTCCCAACACAGGATGCATCCATTCCGGTCGGATTTCGGCAAGCGGCTCCAACACAAAACGACGGAGGTGCATCCGAGGATGAGGTACGATAAGTTGACTTTCCGAAGGATTGGTCGATGCATCAGGAAGAATGACCTGGTCCACCCAGAGCAAATCCAAATCAATGCAACGGTCTGCAATTCCAACTTCCTCCCTGCGATCACGCCCCATCTGCCTTTCAACCTTCATCAAAATTTCCAACAAATCATCCGGGGACTTGTCGCAACGATACACCATAACTTGGTTAAAGTAGTTGTTGGGAGAATCATACCCCCAAGGTTCTGCCTCCCAAACGGAAGATGCCGCTACAGGTCCCCCCAGCACGGATTCAAGCCATTGACCGGCCTGAAAGAAGTATTCTGCCCTGTTGCCCAAGTTGGACCCCAAACCTACCGCAAACTCTCGAGGGGTTTCTTTGGTTAAGCTGCTTTCCATCGTGATTGGATAATCATTCTGCATAGGGGTATGGTTTTTGAAGGGCAACAGCTTGCTTGAAATAAGCAATAATGAAGAAATTTCAAGGAGCGTAGGGGTTATTTTTGAGGATGAAACGGGGTGCGTTTAAATTTGGTCCTAAATAAAGACTCCTTAACCTTATTCAACCCATTGCTATGAAATCATTTTTCAAAATTGTTCTAGCCTCCATGCTTGGTTTCCTGTTGACCCAAGTGATTTTGGTTATTCTGATAATCGCCCTTGTGGTTGGCCTTGTCATGTCCGGTTCCGATTCGGAGTCCAAAGAAATTGAAGCCCATTCCATTTTGCACCTTACCTTAAACCAACCTCTGACCGAAAGAAGCTCCGATAATCCTTTCCAAAGCATTGATTGGACCAACCTGAGGAATAATTCGGGGATGTCGGTTTCACATATGCTCGTAGTCTTGCAACGTGCCGCCAAAGACGAAAATATCGACGGGATCTTCCTTGATCTTAGTGCTATCGAGGGCGATATGACCCAGCAATCCAGGATACGGCGCGCCTTGGAAGATTTCAAGGGCAGCGGCAAATTTATCATCGCCCATGCAGAGGAATATACCCAAGGCACCCTCTTGATGGCTTCCATGGCGGAGCCCATCACCATGGCACCGCAAGGAATGGCCCTATTCAACGGCTTGGCCTTGGAGCCCGTTTTCCTCAAAGGGATGTTCGACAAATTGGACATGGAAATTGATCTCATCCGGGTAGGCAAATACAAGAGTGCCGGGGAAATGCTGATTCGCGAGAACATGTCTGAAGAGAATCGCTATCAACAAACCCAACTTCTGGAAGGCATTTATAACGAGATGCTTACGGGCTATAGTCGCAATCTGAACTTATCCAAAGATTCCTTGCGCAGCCTGGCCAACCGGGCCTTGATTCGCAATGCCCAAACCTCGGTAACCTACGGATTGATTGACAGCCTCATGTACCGGGATCAGGTCTTGGAATGGCTCAAACGCCGCACCAAAGCCAAGGCTATCGATAAGCTTAAACTCGTCGCCGCTTCGGAATATTTTGCATCGCTTGACAAAAACGTTCAAGAGATCTTGCCTGGAATGCCTGCGGGCAGCGAGGAAGCCAAGGACCGAGTGGCCGTCATCTATGCCGAAGGAGATATCGTGAGCGGAGAAGGTGGAGACGATCAAATAGGTGCCGATCGCATGTGCGAAGCCTTGCGCAAGGCTCGTTTGGACAAAAAAATTAAGGCCGTAGTCCTGCGCATCAACTCGCCCGGTGGATCCGCCCTTGCCTCCGATTTGATATGGCGGGAAACCAAATTAATCCGCGAAGCCGGTAAGCCCCTGGTGGTATCCATGGGGGGTGTAGCGGCATCCGGAGGCTACTATATCGCTGCCGCTGCGGACACCATTTTTGCGGCTCCCACCACAATTACAGGCTCCATTGGGGTCTTTGGTTTAGCCCCTTATGTGGGCGATTTTATGCGAAATAAATTGGGCATCACCGTGGACAGGGTCACCACCGGTCCCTACGGGGATATCATGTCCTTGTCCCGCCGTATGCGCCCCGATGAGCGGGCAATTATTCAAGGAAGTATTGATGAAATCTACGAGACCTTTGTGGGCATAGTCTCCGAGGGTAGGCGTTCGGCAGGCCAGGACCTAAGCCGTGATTCGGTGCATGCCCTGGCTCAAGGGAGAGTTTATACGGGGCGTCAGGCCATGGCCTTGGGTTTGGTGGATCGCATGGGTGATTTGGATGATGCTATCGCTTCTGCGGCCAAGTTGGCCAAGCTCCAAAAGTTTCGCCTGAGGGAATTGCCTGATCAGGAAGATCCTTTCGAGAAAATTTTTGGTCAGATAACCGCGGCGTATAGCCGTCACCGGATGCAAAATGAATTGGGACCGCTCTATGGCCCCTACGCCAAAGTGAAACATTGGATTGAAAACCCGGGCATTCAAGCGCACATGGGAGTCAGCTACCCAGTGGGTTTCTAATCTGCTGTTCACCTAAATCCAGATATCTCCTAAGGCCCATCCTGGGTAAGAATTCCCTTGTAATACCAACAGCGTCACGATTTTCTATTGAAACTCCCCGAACGCCTAAGCCAACCCGGGATCAGGATAGGCTTGATTCGACTGAGCTCTATCGGCGACGTGGTTCTATGCACGCCCGTCATCCGGTGGTTGCATCATCGATTCCCCCATGCGCAATTGCATTTTGTGACCCGGGCAGCCATGGCTCCGGTGTTGCAACATCATCCTGATTTGAGCCAAATTCATATCCTTCAAGCCGACAAAGAAAAGGAGCTATTGGACAAACTCAAGGTCCTTGGTTTCGATGCTATCATCGACCTTCATTCCAATTGGCGAACTCTGATGTGGAAATTTCAACTTGCCCCTCCAGGTTCCGGTATTCCATTTCTTCGATTTAGAAAAAACAATGTTCAAAAGTGGTGGACTGTTCAAACCAAAAGGAAACCCTCCCGCTACCTGCATACTGTTGAAAAATATGAAAAAATGCTAAAGTCATGGGACATTCAGGACGATGGGCAAGGTCTTGATTGGGCCTTTGACCCCTCCTTGGGCAGCAAGCCTAATGAAATTTCCTTCCTGAAGCAAGAATTTGGCTGGGACCCTGATCAGCAGGTTACGGCCATTGCGCTAGGTGCCCATCACGCGACCAAATGCCTGCCTAAAGACCAACTGATTGCGTTGTGTCATTTGCTGGAAGGGCCTATACTTTTGTTAGGTGGTTCTCAAGATAAGGACTTGGCTGAACAACTCATCGAGAATCTAGATCGAAAGGACATCGCCCACGGCTGCGGGCGGTGTACTTTACAGCAATCGGCCAAGGTCCTATCCGAATGCACCTGCCTGATCACCCCGGACACAGGGCTAATGCACATCGGTGCTGCTCTGAGGATAAAACTTTTTGTCATCTGGGGAAATACAATCCCCGAATTCGGCATGCATCCCTGGTTGCCTAACCATGCTGGACGACCCCTTCGCTCCATGACCCAACAAGCCGAAACTCTTCAATCGGCGAATCCGTCCTCCATGGCAGACCTTCATCTTCCCGAACATTTTGAGGTAGAAGTATCCTGCAGGCCGTGCAGCAAATTGGGTCATCCATCATGTCCTCAAGGTCACTTTCAGTGCATGATGGGGCACGATGTGCACCGCATCGCCGAAGCCGTCCAGCGCTATCGACTATCCTGTGCCAATCCATGAACTCCCCCTGTCCATGATCTCCGAAACTGACCTCATCCTGAATACCGATGGTTCGGTCTATCATCTGGGCCTACGCTCTGAACACCTTGCGGATATCGTTCTGTTGGTCGGTGATCCTGAAAGGGTTCCACAAATATCCGCCTTCTGGGACAAGATTGAATATCGCCAAAATCGTCGTGAATTTATTACTCAAACTGGGATAATTGGCAGCCATCGACTTACAGTGATCAGTACCGGAATTGGCACCGATAACATTGATATTGTGTTGAATGAACTGGATGCCCTTTGCAAGATCAATACCGATACCCGAACAGCATTGGACCAACCCCGATCCTTGACCTTGGTTCGGATAGGTACGGCGGGTTGCCTGCAACCGGATCGATCCGAAGGGGGATTCATCGTAAGTCATGCAGCGATCGCCTTCGATGGACTGATGCAGCATTACAAGTTGTCCTATGATGAATTTGAGATTCAACTTGCCAAGGCAGTAAGCCTACACCTTTACGGTGAGCAAGCTCCTGCAGCCCCTACGGTGGTTTCGGCTAATGATCAACTCATGGAGCATTTTCGTGCATGCGGTTTTGAGGAAGGGCTAAATTGGACCTGTGCGGGATTTTATGGACCGCAAGGTCGAAACCTGTTCGGCCGATCAACCTATCCTAACTTATTGGAACAAGCCGTTTCTTTTCGCTTTCTCCATAACCATCGTGAACACCGTATCACCCACCTGGAAATGGAAACCTCCGGTATTTATGGGTTAAGCCGCCTAATGGGCCATCGCGCAATTTCCATATCGGCCCTCCTGGCGCATCGTTACCATCATCGATTCACTACGCAGCCTCAGGAAATTATGGAAAACTGCATCGCCCAAGTTTTGGATACCCTAAAGTCCCTTAACACATCGCATTGAATACTTTATGAGGAAGGTTAGCCTCAATCACTCTCATCCAGGGATGAGGTGCTTCTTCAACCCAAAAGCCTATCGGCGAGCGTGTCCGCTCTGCAACCCTTCAAGATGGGTTGTATCGTTGGACTGTATCACTTCATAGAGATCACCAACTCGCAACAAAACATAAAGACAAAGGTTGGAGTGATCAAAATCATCCATCGAAGTAGAAGGCTTCCCGGTAAGTAGGCAAAGCAACAAGCGCAACGCTCTGCCGTGCAAGCAAATCAAAGGACGCTGGTAGGGGCCTTCACGTAGTTCTTCCACCACAGGTTGCATCCTTGCCGCTACCGTGGCTGGAGAATCTCCCCCGGGGGGTGCGGCATCCTCTTTCCCTGCCCTCCAATCCACAACCAATTGCCGATAAACCGCATTGAAGGCATCAAAGGAATGTCCCTCAAAGATGCCCCAGTTAAATTCGTTGAGACCAGCGCGGGCATGCAAGGGGATTCCTTGATAGAAAGGATCTTGCAGAAAGGGGTCCAAAGTTTGACGGCTTCGCTGCAACAATGAACAATAAAAAGCATCAAAAGGCTCCCCTGCATAATGTCGGTGAAAAACCTGAGCCTGAACCTTACCCGTTTCATTTAAGGAAGTATCATGACCACTACCCTGAACTTTATCCTGAAGATTAAAATCCGTTTGACCGTGTCGTAACAAATAAAGCAGTTGACTCATGGGGGTTGGGTTAGGATTTTGGTTTGCTGCAAGTCCAAGGTGATCAAAATACACCCAAAGGCGGCTGACGCCATCGGTCCAGCACGGTCGCAAAATCATTTGGATATTCAGCATCGAAATGCAGTGGCCGACCATCATCTGGATGCACGAAGCCTAGTGTTTTGGCATGCAGGGCCATCCTGGGCATAATGGACATGCAATCCGATACGAATTTGAGATAAGCCCCTTGGTTTCCACCCTTCAACACCTTGTCCCCTCCATAAACCGCGTCGTTAAAGATGGGATGACCGTGCATAGAGGTATGGACCCGAATTTGATGGGTCCGACCGGTTTCAAGACGATATTCCATCAGACTCACAGGACCCAAAGTCTCCAACCGTCGAAAATGAGTCACGGCCGCTTTGCCCTTGCTGCCGTCCGCAAAGCCTTTCATACGCTGGCGATCACGGGGATCTCGATCGATATGGGCCCTGTAAGTACCTTCCTCTTCAGGACAACCCCATACCAGCGCCCGATAAGTTCGTTGAATGCTGTGATCAAAAAATTGTTTGGCTAAATGAGTCATCGCCCAATCTGATTTGGCAATCACTAGCAATCCGGAAGTGTCCTTGTCAATCCTATGAACCAAACCAGGGCGGATTTCTGCTCCTTTGGCCAAAGCTTTCTTCGAATGCCGGGAGAGCGATGAATGGCGACCATCGTCCTGAAGCTTTATATCCTCGGAGGTCTCCACGGGATAACGGCTCAAAGGAAGATGAGCGAGGTGATGCACAAGGGCATTTACCAAAGTACCGCGGTGATGGCCATGTCCTGGGTGAACCACCATTCCTGGTGGTTTCTGTAAAACCAAAAGCGTATCATCTTCATAATCAATATGAAGTGGAATATCTTCGGGAGTGATACCTTTCTCGCGTGGCGGATGCGATAACACTAATTGCAGAAGATCGCCCGGCTTGACCTTGTAGCTTGATTTGACCGCGACTCCGTTGACCAAGAGGGATCCTGCTTTGATTGCATTCTGAATGCGATTTCGGGAGATTTGAGCCATGCGGATGTCCAAAAAACGGTCAATCCGCAACGGAGTCTGTCCCCCATCGATGGTCAAACGATAATGTTCAAACAAATCGTCCTGCTGGCCATCGTCATCAATCAAAGGGGCAACGATTTGGTCTTCCATGTTACTTGATGGTGGCATACATCACTTTGGATTTCCATTCCCATTCCAATACCCCTTCGCCTCCCTTCATTTCCCATCGAGGGGTCATCGAGGGCAAAGGACAACCTATGACCTCTTTGTCGAGGCAAATCACCGGCCAAGTATCCTTGAAGGGTCTTTCGATACGATGCTCTTGCAAAAGGTCCGAAACCAACTTCCTATGACCTTTGATCATGGAGCAGCGATCCCCGGCCACCCATGGTCTGACCTGCCATCCTTGAGCCACCCAAGAACTCCAGTCCAATGGAATACTGTCCCCCTGTGTCAAGAAGAATTCATGCCCGAGTTCCGCATAGGCCTGCACGATCCCAGTCTGCTCCTTAACGGCTCCCTCTAATATTTTGATTGTTTGGGCTACTTCATTGGGAAACGAGGCCTTGATTTTCCACTCTTGGAGCAACTTTTGTCCATGGGGTAATCGCTCCAAATAACACAAGGCATTTCGTTGACGAAAGACCTGTCCCTTTCCGCACCCCAGCACCTTCCCCACAGACAAATCCCAGGCTTGCTCAAGAGCTTGTTCCTGGACATAATTGGCACCCAAAGACCTCCACAAACTACCCGCAAATACCGAGGCACCGTCAAGCTTGCTGCTCTCTTGACGGAGACGAACCACCTTACCCCAACAGGAGTCTTGGATGCGCTCCACAGAAGGCTCCAAACTTGTTTTGGAAAATTCTGCCAACACCGTTTCGCATTCCTGAATCTGACGACTTGCCCTAAGGATACCTTGAACCCATCCCGGAAAACGAGCGTAGATTATAGGGGCCAGGTGCAAGCGAACATAATTACGGTCGTAGTAATCCGAATCGTTGCTTCGATCTTGCCTAAAATGCAAGGCCTTGGCTTGAGCATAGGCTTCCAATTCCGAAGGCATGATCTCTAACCAGGGCCGCCATAAACCTGGACTGGATTGCAATCCGCTCAAGCGATGGATGTTACGACCCTTGAGCAAGGCAAGGAGAACGGTTTCAGCCTGATCCATAGCGTGATGCGCAGTGGTCACGATGGCCCCAGGAAACTTCCCTTGAGGCCCGGACAATCCGCGCAGGGCATTGTAACGATAACGACGGGCTGCGTCTTGCAGGTTTATGCCTTGCAGGTTAAGGTGATTTTTCCAATCATCGGGAACCTGTACGGTTTCCAAACATAAGTCGTTTTGGAAGGCAAGGTCGGCCACCAAAGCCGCATCCAGAGTTGAATCCTCCCCACGCAACCGATAATTGCAGTGAAACAAGACGGGGCGTATCCCGGCTTCCAACATCGCATACAGCAAGGATACCGAATCACGACCTCCACTGATGCTCAGCAATACCGACCGGCGAAGCGGCCATTCCCCCATCGCGTGGAGTTGAATGCGCAGACGTTCGGCTAAAGAATGCAAAGGTTTAATTCATCCGATCCAAGACCCCCATCACCTCGCGAACAGCGACGGCTGATTCATTCACCAAAGTCATTTCCGCGTCATTAAGATGAAGTTCGATGATTTCCTCTATACCACGGCGTCCCAATTTGACTGGCGCGCCCATGTAAATATCCTTCAATCCGTATTGACCGGTTAACCAAGCACAAACGGGAACAATGCGTTTCTGATCCCTGACAATGGCCTCAACCATTTGAGCCGCAGCGGCACCCGGGGCGTACCATGCCGAAGTTCCCAAAAGGTTGACAATTTCGCCACCTCCCTTTTTGGTTCTTTCGATAATGGTCTCCAGTTGGTCGGGGGCCATCATTTCCGTAACAGGAATACCGCCTACGGTGGTATAACGCGGAAGCGGCACCATGGTATCCCCATGACCACCCATGAGAACAGCTTGAATGTCTTTAGGTGAACAATTCAGGGACTCGGCCAGGAAGGCCCGATAACGAGCAGTATCCAGGATTCCCGCCATCCCAAAGACCCGAGAGGAATCGACCTTGGCCGTTAAATAAGCGCAGTAGGTCATCACATCCAAGGGATTGGATACCACCACCAAAATGGTATCTGGAGAATAATGCATGATCTGCTCGGTCACGGTGCGAACAATGCCCGCATTAGTGGAAATCAAATCATCACGGCTCATGCCAGGCTTGCGCGGAAGGCCAGAGGTAATAACGACCACATCGCTCCCCGCGGTTTTGGAATAGTCGTTGGTGGAACCCACGGTCCTGGTGTCGTAGAGGTGAATCGGTGCTGTCTGCCAGATATCAAGAGCCTTACCTTCGGCAAAGTTCTCTTTTATGTCAAGGAGGACAACTTCATGAGCGAGTTCGCGATGAGCAATCGCATCAGCACAAGTTGCACCAACATTGCCGGCGCCTACTACGGTAATTTTCATGGGGTAAGGGTCAAAGGGGTTTAGCCTTAAATTTGACCAAAATTAAGGCAAAACGGGATTTATTAATGAAAAAATGCCTTTGATTCCATGAATTCTAAGTATTTTTGACCGTAATGCTTATTGTTTAAATATCAAAATCCGCCCATTTATGCTTAGTAACCGTACCGCAATGATGGCCATATTGCCCTTATGGATGACCATATGGATGAATGGGGCTCGGGCTCAAACCGCTACCGGTGATGGGTTTTGCGGTTCCGGCAACGCTCCCGCATCCACCCTCAGCTGGATTGAAGGCCTGAGAGCCAACGGTGTCTTTGACGAATTCGCTACCGAACAAGTTCAGAACACTATTTTTCTGCCCATCAAGGCACATTTCATAGGAACTGACGCAGGAGGTGGTCGCTACACTTTAGCAGAATTGTCAAGGAATCTGTGCGAGTTGAACGAGCATTACCGCACGACCGGAATTCAATTTTTCTTGAGAGGAGATATCAATTACATTAATTCCTCGGCTTGGTACAATTTGCCGAACTCTTCCACCGCTGGCACCATCAACAGTCTGCACAATGTCAGCAGAGTGATTAATGTTTATTTCTGCAACCTTTCCGCCATGTCGCTTTGCGGCTTTGCGAATTTCCCGGGCACCGGAGAACCTCAATCCACCTTTCGTCAAGGCGCTATTTACCTAAGCATTGGATGCAGCGGCGCAGGCAATTCCACCTGGGCCCACGAAATGGGGCATTTCCTCAGCCTCCCTCATCCCTTTGAAACCACCAGCGATGCACCCGCAGCGGCAGGCGCAGAGCGGGTTACCCGATTGGCCAACGAGGTTGCACCGAGGCTTCCAGCAAATTGCGCTACTGCAGGCGATCGTTTCTGCGATACACCTTCCGATTTCCGTCCAGACCGCTGGAACTGCCCAGGTACCAACGGCACTGTACGGGATATCAACAACGATTTGTTCAATCCAGTCGGACGCTATTACATGAGCTACGCCGACGATGCCTGCCAGGATTCCTTTTCCGTGCAGCAGAAGGCAGCGATGCAAGCCACGGTGAGGGTGGTGAACGGTCAGGCAGGGCCGCGTTATTACCTCCTCTCTCCGCCCATTTCAAATTACGATACCATCCTCAACAGCCAGCCTACCCATTTGCACCCTGTCAACAACAGCGTCAACAATGTACCGAACCTGACCTTCCGTTGGAACAAGGTACCCGGCGCTACCATGTACCTGCTTCGCATCAGCCGCCTCTTTACCTTCACGGGAACCTTGATCGAAGACCGTATTGTTTACGACACCACCTACCAATACACGGGTAACGCCATCAACCCCAACGTGGATTACTACTGGTCCCTCAAAGCCATTAACCACAAAGTCACCTGCGGAAATTACTCGGCATCAAGTGCCGGGAACTATTGGAAATTCAGGACAGTGGGGTTCGTAGGAACTCAAACATTAGCAGCAGGCGAGGAATTTAGCTTGTACCCCAATCCTATGGACGGAGCAAACGGCTGGATTTATTTGGAACCCTCCTTTGGGGATGGACAAAGTACCACAGTCGAATGGATCGATGCTGCAGGGAGAATTCTGTATCGCCAAACTTTAGAAGGTTCCGGTGCCCATTCCATAGAATGGAGCAACGGCAAAATCCCTGCCGGCCTCTATCAAATTCGCCTTCAAAACCGAGCCTTCGGTCGCAGGACCGGTCGTTGGCTCGTCCAATAAATTGTCTATATCTTGGTAGGATACTTACCTTTCGCCTTCAAAATCACTCTAGAAATAACATCCTAGCCTTATAGATCATTCTAGAAAAGCCTCTTCGCCTTGAAATCACTTCTTTCTTTTATCAGAACCGTAATTAGGTTTAGCATCCTCACAGCCTTAGCAGTACTCCAAAACCATGTCGTTTCGGCACAGCAGCTAGATTGTGGTACAGGGCCTGCACCAGCAAGCCATTTATCTTATTTAGAATCGCTCGTCCCCTTTTATCCAGCCCAAACCGAAGACACCAATTGGATACACCTTCCGGTCACGGCCCATGCGGTGCGCAGCAGCTCAGGGTTCGGAGGCATGACCGAGACCGCTATTTATGCCACGATTTGTAATCTTAATGAAAGATTTGCCTCGGGACGTATTTCTTTTTATCTCAGCGAACGAGTTCGATTTATCAACAATACCGCCTACTACGGGGCGACCTCCTATGGTCCCTTGGGTACCATGATTGACCAAGAGAATATTGCACGCACCATCAATATTTATTATACCGATTTGTCCGGGATGGGGCTTTGCGGTTTTGCCTATTATCCCCTTTCCGGCCCTGGTGGCTTTCAAAACGATGGCGCCATTGTGATGTCCTTCGGCTGTTCACAACCTACGGGCACCACCCTTGCCCACGAAATGGGTCACTATTTGAGTCTGCCTCACACTTTTAATCAAACGTCGAGTAATCCCTTGGATCCGAACGATGCCGAAAGGGTCACTCGGAATTTCAATGAAATTGCTCCTCGTTTATCGGCCAACTGCTTCACCGCAGGTGACCGATTCTGCGATACCCCATCGGACTTCATCGCTGGTCGCTGGTCATGTCCTTCATCGCGCACCACCTTGGATTTGAACAACGATGCGATGAAACCGGATTCTTCCTTTTACATGTCGTATTCCTACGACAACTGCATGTCCCGATTCAGTGAACAGCAGATGACCGCTATGCGTGCAACGGTCAACAGCACCAATGCACCTCGGGGGTACCTAACGCTGAATCCTTATCCGAATTTCCCAGCCATCACCACCTACCCTGCCAAATTCTTTCCCCAGATCACCGATACTGTTGTTCCTAACAATGCCCTTTTTCGCTGGGCACCTATCAACGGAGCTTCCCTCTACCAAATCAAAATCTTTCAATTCAATGTCAATGTCTTTGACACCCTTGTGGAAGATACCTTCTACCATGCGTTAGGTAACAGGCTGAGGGGCATGAGGCAATACAGTTGGATTGTTCGAGGAATTAACGGAGGCAACCTGTGCACGCCATTCTCCCCACGGGATAGTTTCTCCACCTCAACCTATGTCTTTGCGGGGATCAACGATGCATTGAGTGCCAAGAAACCTCTTGTTTATCCTACCGCTTTGGGCACTGGTGACCTTCTCACCCTGGAGGGCCTGCAGGCAGGCTCTCCTATTGTGCTAACCCTGAGGGATCCTTTGGGAAGAGCCGTATGGACCCTCCAAGAATTCAACGAGGATGAAGGCCGACTTCTTGCTTTCCCGGGTGATTTACCCTTTGGACATTATCTGTTAACTTGCAGTCAATCTGGTAGAGGATTTACCTACAGGTTGTTTTTGAAACCGTAGCAAGCAAGCGTTTCGTTACATTTCTTTTCTGCTCAATTTTGACCCTCACACCATATTCAAAATGAAACCCACCTTGGCGAATCTCCCAAAATTTCTTGCTTGGGGCCTGGGTCTTAGCTTGGGGCTCAATCCTTTCGCCCATGCCCAGATTTTATCCCCAGGAACCTGCGGAACAGCGTCCCCCGACCCTGCCCACCTGACCTACTTGGAAGCCATTGGAGAAGCCTATCGCAACGGCTTGGATATAAGCATCACGCGCAGAGATTCAGGAGGGCAATCCCGCATTAATATCCCCTTCAAGGCCCATATTGTTCGGGCTCCGGGAAGCAACAATTACATGCAGGTTCCTGCTCTTTTGACCACCCTTTGTGAACTCAACCAAAAATACCGTGCCTCCGGAATTCAGTTTTACCTTAAAGATTTGCCGAATTACATTTTTGATGGGAGCCTGTATTACCATACCGGATGGACCCAAGGGAATACTCAGATGACGACTTATAACATGTCAAGGGTGGTGAATGTCCATTTTGTGGATTTATCCGCGATGGGATTGTGCGGATATGCGACCTATCCCGGATCGGGTGCCGGGACAACGCTGAGACAAGGAGGTTTGATGATGAGTGTGTCTTGCTCACAACCCGGTAATACCACCTTGGCTCATGAAATGGGGCATTATCTCGCCTTGCCTCATCCTTTTGATGGGACCAGCCCTCAACCGCAGGGTGTCTTTGCCGAAAGGGTAACCCGCAACAGCAACGAGCCTGCACCGAGGTTGAATTCCAATTGTGCTATAGCCGGCGATCGTTTCTGTGATACTCCTGCAGATTTTATCGGAAACCGATGGCCCTGCAACGGTGCGGCACCGCAGGATACGGATATTAACGGGGATGCTTTCCGACCAGATGCGACCCTGTTTATGTCGTATTCTTATGACAATTGCCAAAACAAATTCTCCGCGGAACAAATGAATGTGATGCGTTACACCCTCACCGGAAGCAGCGGCGGGAACGGCCCAAGATCTTATCTATTGTTACCTTCTATGCCTGCTTACGATTCAGTTCGCAGCAGTTCCATCTTGATTGAACCTGCAATCGGTGCCCCTGCCTCTCCTGCCAACTGGGTTTACTTCAAATGGACCACCGCACCAAACGCCACTATGTACTATGTGCGGGTTGTTCGGGGAATCACTTTGATGTTTGAGCGTTGGGTAAGCGACACAAGTCTCCTCTACACAGGTCCGGATCTTACCTCCAACAGCAATTATTCCGTGACCGTAAAACCGTTCAATCCTGTATCTACCTGCGCCTCTACCTCCCCTAGCCGTTCCTTCACCACCACCACACCCTTTGGCCTGTCCACCTCTGGCTTGATAGAAGAAGATTTCCGGGTTTACCCCACCGTCTTAAGGCAAGGGGAACCGTTGTTTTGGAAAATCGAAGAAAAAATTCCAGGCTCCGAAAGCTTAAGCATCAACATCCGTAACATGCATGGTCAGACCGTCATGCATCGCCGTGCATTCAGTGCTGATGACTTACAAACATTCCCTACGGAATCTTTAACTCCAGGGATTTATACATTCGAAGCCCAATGCGGGCTTTGGTCCAAGGCCGTTAGGCTCGTCGTTCAATAGTATCACCTAACCTTACATCGCTACAGCCTGCCTTGCATGCTCGGTTAGCAGATTATGATACATGGGATTGATTAGACAATCCCCCTCCCAATACTTGTTAATATCAATGAGCCTTGGCCTAAAGGCCAAAGTGGTAACTCCCGCGTAATTTAACACATCTCCGAAATGTGACATAGCCAAGGCCGCTCCTTGGGTTCCATCGCTGATACCAATCATGGCCGCCTTCTTACCACGGAAACTACGCGGAAACTGGAGCGCATCCACAAAACATTTGAGAATGCCCGGAAACGATCCGTTGTATTCGGGAATCACAAAAACAAACTTATCCATTGCATCCACCCTGGCTTGCCATTGGGCCCATTCAGCATGAGCACCACGTTCTGGGCGATAAAGTATGGCTTGTAAAAAGTCAGTAGGCAATTCACGCAAATCGAATAATTCAGGATTCAGTCCATGATTGGTTTGAAGCAACCCCCTGTAAAGGGTAATTATTTTGGCGGAAGTGGAGTCTTGTCTGCTTGTAGAGCAAACCAAAGCCATGGAAATTGGATTATTCATAAAATGCAATTCGGCTCTATAATCTAGGAACCCGTACTCCTGTATAAAAGAAAACCACGTAAGGGGAGAATTGTTCAGGATGCCTGACGCAAATTTAGTCCTTCACGATTAATGCCTTCGACTACTTCGATTTCCGTAACCGTATATCGATCTGGACGCTCTGCGGCGCCGGACCAATCAAACATAGCCTGCCCTAGCACGGCCTCCATAATGGAACGAAGTCCTCTTGCCCCTAATTTCAACTCCAAAGCCTTTTCAACTACTGTGCGGATAGCCCCGTCTGTAAAATCAAGGGTAATTCCTTCCATCGCAAATTGATGCACATACTGTTTGATTAAGGCATTGCGAGGTTGGGTCAAAATCAATTCCATAGTAGGCGCATCCAAAGGATCCAAATTCATGAGAATAGGCAGCCTTCCAAGCAATTCAGGGATCAACCCGTATTGCCTCAGATCCATCGGTGTAACCATGGATAACAAAGACCTATTCGCTTGCTCCGTTTGATGATCATGGGCAGCACGAAATCCTATCGGTTGAATATTCACACGTCTGGCAATAATGCGGTCCAAACCATCAAATGAGCCTCCACAAATAAACAAAATGTTACGGGTATCCAAGGCAATGTACTTCTGATCTGGATGCTTCCTGCCGCCTTGAGGTGGCACATTGACCACTGAGCCCTCCAACATTTTCAGCAATGCTTGTTGAACTCCTTCCCCGGAGACATCGCGGGTAATGGAAGGATTATCACTCTTGCGGGAAATTTTGTCCATCTCATCCAAATAGACAATACCTTTTTGGGCTGCCTCTACTCTGTAATTGGCTGCTTGAAGAAGCCTGGTCAAAATGCTCTCCACATCTTCCCCGACATAACCGGCCTCGGTAAGTGCCGTTGCATCGGCAATGCAAAAAGGCACTGCAAGCATGCGGGCCAAAGTCTGGGCTAACAAGGTTTTGCCCGTTCCCGTTTCGCCAATAAGAAGCATATTGGATTTTTCCAGTTCGATCTCATTGTTGGCCGCCGATTTAGAAGCAACGCCACCAATTTCTCCAATCCTACGATAGTGATTATACACGGCTACGGCCATAGCCTGTTTGGCATGATCCTGACCCACGACGAATTGGTCGAGAAATGCTTTGATACTCCTGGGATTAAATTGTTCGGAACGAAGTCGTTTGCGCGATGACATGACTTTTGCATTGGACGCTTCTGTTTTGTTTTGAGAAACAGCCTTTTCTTCAAACATTCGGTAAACACTCGGAATACAGTATTCACAAATTCTTCCATCCGTTCCAACGACCATGAAACCAGCCTCTGAAACCGATCTGCTGCAAAAGGAGCAGGATACATTTATTGAATCTGCCATTAACGTGAGGTCGCTTTGGGGTTCTTCAACAAAACATCGTCAATCATCCCATATTCCTTGGCTTCGGTAGCGCTCATCCAATAATCCCTATCGGAATCTTTACTGATTTTATCAAAAGGTTGCTTGCTATGGTCTGCCAATATCTGATACAACTCATCACGGACCTTGAGGGTCTCTTTCAAGGCAATTTCCATTTCAGTGACCTGACCCTGCATACCACTCATAGGCTGATGAATCATCACCCTGGCGTGCTTGAGAGCAGTACGTTTACCTGATACACCAGCGCATAACAAAACAGCTGCCATCGATGCCGCCATCCCGGTACAAATGGTGGCCACATCGGCTGAGATAAATTGCATAGTATCGTAAATACCTAATCCCGCATACACTGAGCCGCCAGGGCTGTTAATATAGATTTGAATATCCCGCGATGAATCCACCGAATCCAAGAAAAGTAATTGGGCTTGAATAATGTTAGCAACTTCGTTAGTGACACTTACTCCCATAAAAATGATGCGATCCATCATCAAACGAGAAAAAACATCCATAGACGCAATGTTCATGGGGCGCTCCTCGATGATATAGGGGGTAAAGCCCTGGAGCTGACGGCTTATTCCCCCTTCCACGGCTTTGGAATGCATGCCGAGGTGCCCGCGGGCAAAAGAGTCAAATTCTTTAGAAAAATTCATACAGTCAAAATTTGGTTTTGTTCACCTGAGAAATGAAAAGCAACATAAAGTTACAAAATATAAATACTAGGATTGAGATGCAAAGATTTCATCCCATTCGGCTTTAAATATGGAATAATCAACCGATGCGGGGATAGTTTGAATTTGCCCGCGCAGGATGTCTTCGGCCTTGCGGTATTTGAGGTTATAGTACACCGAAGATTCATTGGGTTCTTTGCGAAGGTAGTCCTCGGCATATTTGCGCAATGGAATTTGCTCCGGTGAAATGCCATAGGATGAAAATTGCCTGAACAACCTTTCTTCAGCCTCTTGCAACAGATCCTCCCGGGTAATTTCCACACGGTTATTTTTCAACAAAACATCGATCACCAAATCCCTTCGAAGCTGTTTGGCAAAGGCCTCGTATTGCGTACCCGATGACTGATGGTCGTGCCCCGAATGATCATGGTCGGCATGATCGTGATGATGACTATGATCGCAACCTTGCTTATCGTCTTTGATCAATCGGCGCAGAAAAGCATCCGGAAGATTCATGGGATATTCGTCAAAGAACTTCTCCATCATGCGGAAGCGAAGCAGTTGTTCGGCCTCCTGATCCCACCCAGCCTTGATAAACTCTTCGGTACGGCTACGGAATTCCGCTTCATCCATCGTCGAACTAAAAACCTTCGCAAAAAATGCTTCGTTCAATTCAGCTTTGCCTTCACGCAATATATTCGAAACTTCAAAATCAAAGCGAATCGCTGGGTCAAGATGCTCGCCTTCGTTGAGTTTGAACCCTTTGGTGATGGATTCGGTGCGGTTACCGTACATAGCATAGGGCGTTAATGTTCCGGTGAAGCCTTTGCCTTTACCAGTAAGGTCTGCCCTCAATCCCTCATCTTCGATTTCGTCCAAAGCAACCAAGGTCACTCCTTTACGAGCACTCTGTCCACTCAAATCCTGGCCTTCAGCAGGAGTAACCCGAAGAAATAGACGATCTCCGGCTTCGGAAGTCTCAGGATAAGCGTCCTCAAAATAACGGTTCCTCCACTGTTCGATAAGGTCATTGATTTCTGCGGTGCCGGGTTTGGGCTCAGCTTTTTCGAATGTATGTCGGAAAGGCACAAGGTCAACTTTGGGACGCAAGCCCAAATCGTATTGAAAGTCAAAGGACATCCCATCTTCAAGGCCGTTAGGAAAAGGCTCATGGCCGACAACCGGCAGGGGCTGCCCGAAGAAATCCATACCATTATGACGGGCAAAATCCATCAGATGGTCATTCACCAACCTTCCCATTTCTTCCTGGAGGACCGATAAACCATACTGCTTGCGAATCAAGCCATCTGGCACCATCCCTGGCCTAAAACCTGGCATTTTAATCTTTTTGCGGACTTCTTTGAGACCTTTTTCCACTTGGGGACGGTAATCCTCAGGCGAAAGGGTTAAGGTCAAACGGACCTCCAAAGGGGAAAGAAATTCCTGGGAAATATTCAAAACGTGGATTTAAGTTTAAAAAGCTGAAAACAGGGCAATAATGAAAACAGGGCAATAAAGAGTATTCGAATGAACGCTAACAGAGTTGCCTCTGAACTCGCCCAACGAATATTGGTGCGGATGGAGGGACTCGAACCCACACGCCTTGCGGCACCAGATCCTAAGTCTGGCACGTCTACCAATTTCGCCACATCCGCTGAAACAAAGAGCAAAAGGAAAGGGTTGATATCTTTTCCTTAAAGGGCCAAATATAGACAGCGGAGGGGCCGCATTGTATTTTTGCAAAGTGGAAAATACCCCTTCTACCCATGGAACCTGGAGCCTAACGGCGGAGGAGGAGGTCAAGGAGATCTCCAAACGGTACCGATCCTTGCTCAAGACCTGCAGGCCCTTCCTGGACAAGGGTAACCGAAAGTTAATCCGACGGGCCTTTGAACTAGCCGTAGACGCCCACAAGGATATGCGGCGCAAATCAGGAGAACCCTACATCTTTCACCCTATCGAGGTTGCCCGTATCACCGCAGAAGACATAGGCTTAGGAACCACTGCAGTCTTGGCAGCTTTACTCCATGATACTGTTGAGGACACCGATCTCACCCTTGCCGAAATTGAAAATGAATTTGGCAACATCGTCGCGAGAATCATCGAAGGACTCACCAAAATCTCCGGACTTTACAACAAGTCCAACGATTCGAGCCAACAGCTCGAGAATTTTCGCAAAATGCTGCTCACCTTGGCTGATGATATTCGGGTTATTCTCATCAAGTTAGCCGATCGCCTGCACAACATGAGAACGTTGGACAACATGCCCCAGGAGAAACAGCTCAAAATCGCGCACGAAACCTCCTATCTCTTTGCGCCTTTGGCCCATCGCCTCGGT
>VHAW01000003.1 GCA_016872225.1 Sphingomonadales bacterium
CATCACGCCTCGACTTACCCGCAACCATCGCTTGACCCTGGCCTCTTCGATGACTGCCTCGGATTCTGTTTGGAAAACTGCGGCGGCGGATACCACCATGAAACTCTCTGAGAACCGTTTGCAAAGCCGTACCGAAAACAGCCAATGGCAAGGAGGAATGGACCTCTTGTTCCGGCAGCGTTTGGCCAAAGCGAGGAGGAATTATTCGGTTAATTGGGCCATGGATTTTCAGGATCAAACCACACCACGTGACCAAAGTTCCATGATTCTAGCGGTAGACCCTGCACCCGTGCCCCCGCAATGGTGGCAAGATACCACCCTACAGACCCTGAACCAAAGCAGAAATTTGTTAAGAAGTCGCTGGGATTTGAATTTCATTGAGCCCATTGGACGGACTTCCTTGTTGGAATTCAACGTGGCACCCCTATGGCAAAACCAAACGGTAGGCCAGGAGGTCGCGATTCCTTTCAGCCCTGCGGTCAAGGCTTTGCTTAGCCAAGACATGCAGCAGCAGGTTTGGGGTGCACAGTACGGGATTCGTTACCGTCTGGGGGATGAGATGCAAGAATGGACTTTGGGATTGCAACGACAGGATTATGCCTTGACCAACAAGGTTCTTTCCGGCATAGTGGCGGCAAGTCCCATGATCTTCAGGGCATGGCTTCCCAATGCTTCTTGGAGGTACAACCCCAATCGCAGCAGCCAGTACAGGGTCTTTTACCGGTCCTCTGCGCAATTGCCATCGGCCCAACAAATGCAAATGGTGTTGGATAATTCCAATCCCCTGGCTTTGGTTCTTGGTAATCCCGATCTTGACCAGGCCATTAGCCATACGGTTGGGGGTCGCATACGTTGGACCAATGCGGCCCAAGGCAAATCATGTTTTGTGTTTATATCGGGATCCTTGACCGAGAACGCGATGGGCAATGAAACGCTTGTTGTGCCGGGCGACACCAATATTATGCGTCAATGGTGGGAGGCCTGGGGAGGATCAGGGACTTACGGCGTGGATTGGAAGGTGTTAGGGAGCACGGGTCAAGGCAGTACTGCTCAGGGCAAAGGCTTGGCTCGAGGGAGTCAATTGAGTCGACCGGCCAATTTGGGTACGATGCCAGCTTTGCGCTTCTACGGGACCTATGCGTACCCTGTGACCGGCATCAAGTCCAATTTGAACTGGACCTTGATGGGGTCCTTGCAACGTCAGCCGGTTCGGAACAACCGAGAGAATTCATCGGTAGTGACCCAATCGCTGAGCGGTCAATGGGGTCTGAGCAGTTCGCAATTGGAGCAATTGGATTACAACCTCTCTTTGAATATGGGTTGGAACCGCTTTCGTAACGAAGGATTTCTTGCGACGAATTCAGGCGGGGGTGGTTTGGACCTTGCCAAGGGGTCATGGGCTGTTTACTGGACGCATACGGCTAATGCAAGGGTCCAATATACCTTTCGTAAGCGCTGGGTATTGGGGAGCGATTATACCTGGATCTACTTTGGCGGTTTGGACCAAAGTTTTAACGCATCGGTGCATTTGATGAACTTGTCGCTGGCTGCCAAGGTTTTGCCGAACCGTTTGGGGGAATTCCGGATTTCAGTCTTTGATGTGTTGGGCCAAAACCGTTCCGTGAATCGGGTGATTAGCGAGGTTTACCTGGAGGATAATCGTAACACAGCTTTGGGTCAGTTTGTAATGCTGACTTTCACGTACAATTTCCGCAATTTTGGTCGTCCACCCCGCGATGTCCCTGCCGAGGCTCCTTATCCGATGGGTATACCTCCGGGAATGCCTCCAGGTCATAGCGACCCTACAAGGCCCCGGGGTGATTGGCGTTAGCGTTTGTTTATATCGGGGGCGAAGAGTGCTTTAAGTTGGGATATTGTTATGGATTAGGTTCATGGAGCGTATAGTCCGGCCAATGGCTTTGCAGCCATGTGCGGTAAGCGTCTTCGCGGGGGTTGGCGGCGGGTTCGTAGAAGACTTTGCCGTGGAGACCATCAGGCATGAACGGTTGAGGTATGAAATGATGGGAGCCTTCGTGACTGTATTGGTAGCCTTGGCCAAAGCCCATTTTTCGATCCAGGGAACTGACGGCATTGCGAAGGGCTTCTGGAACCGGGGGGAGGGCATCCTCCTGACTCAGGAAATCCAAGGCCTTGTCGATGGCCAGGTATGCGGAATTGCTTTTGGGACTTAGGCTGAGGTAGAGCACGGTTTGGCTGAGCAAAATGCGGGCCTCCGGGTAGCCTATTTTGACCACTCCCTCCAGGTTGGCTTGCGCTAAAATCAACGCCTGGGGATTGGCAAGGCCTACATCTTCGGCGGCCAAAATGAGGAGTCGCCTGGCAATAAAGACCGGGTCTTCACCGCCTTGCACCAACCGGGCCAGGTAATAGATGGCGGCCTGAGGGTCGGAGCCTCGAACTGATTTGATGAGCGCCGAAATCAAGCGGTAATGCTGGTCCCCGTCCCGGTCATGATACACCAGGAAATGGGGAAGGACTGAAGCGACCAAGGCATCATCGATGACCGCCTCCGCACCCGTTGCGGCATTCCATAACATTTCAAGCAGGTTGAGCAAGCGACGGGCATCGCCTTGAGCGTGGCGAACCAGGGCGTTCCATTCGGCTAAGGGCACGGGCCTGCTGGACAGGATGCGGTCTTCGCTAAGGGCCCTGTGGGCGAGTTTGAGAAGATCTTCCGAAGACAAGGGCTGCAGGACCATCAATTGGCATCGGGAGAGCAAGGCGGGATTCAGACTGAAAGAAGGGTTCTCGGTGGTGGCCCCGATTAAGGTGATGTGACCCTGTTCCACTGCTCCCAACAAGGCATCTTGTTGGGCCTTGTTGAAGCGGTGGATTTCGTCTAGGAAAAGCAAGGGTTTGAAAAGGCCGTTGCTTTGTTTGATGACGTTGCGCACTTCTTTGACCCCAGCATCCACGGCGCTGAACGGGTGAAAGGGCTGCTTGGTATTGGCGGCCAGGAGCTTGGCGAGGGTGGTCTTGCCGCAGCCCGGTGGTCCCCACAGAATCATCGAAGGCAAAGTTCCTTGCCGGATCATGCCGGCCAGCAGACCCTCTTGGCTTAGCAGGATATCCTGTCCCAACAGATCCTCGATGCGTCGTGGGCGCATTCTCTCCGCCAGGGGCATGTCGTTCATGGGATGAATAATCTTGATCATTAAAGATATGCCCCGCCCGAGGTTTAATTTGCGTACATGCATGCAAGCAACAGGTCTTCGGGACCGGATGAATGCGTCAGGGATTGGGTGATCGTTCCCACGGCGGACGGTTCCCATACTTTGGTCTCAGCGGACGGTCAACTGACCTTCCATAGCCGCCACGGAGCGATTACCGAGTCAAGGCATGTTTTTATTCAAACGGGTCTGGAATTTTGGTTAGCCATGGAGCAAAACTGTTCGAAACCTCTGCGGGTTTTGGAGATTGGACTTGGCACCGGCCTCAATGCGTCTTTGGTCTTGGAAACGTGGCGAGATAGGTTGTTGGCACTGAGGGAAGAGGGGGACGCTGTTCGTGGGACAGGGTCTTGGGAGTGGTCTTATACTGCTATGGAAATCAATCCCTTGGATCCCATACTTTTGGGGGAATTGAATTACGGAACGCATATAATTCATGGGGCATGGGAGGAATGGCTTGCGGGGTACAGGGCAGTCTACGGGTCCCTTGGGGTGGAGGGGCATGGTATGGATGAAGGGAATCTAATTAGATTTGAATCATCTAGTAGTCATATTGTTATGAAGATATTACCTAAGGAGTGGATGCAGGCGGTGGAAGGGTCCTATGAGGTGATTTTCTACGACGCCTTTGGTCCTTCTGTGCAGCCGGAATTATGGGGTGAGCAAGCCGTGGCTTTGTTGGCGGAACGACTGGCGAAGGGAGGGGTGGTGGTCACCTACGGAGCGCAGGGTGCCTTCCGACGGCATCTCCTCCATGCGGGTTTGTTGGTGGAGCGATTACCCGGCCCTCCCGGCAAAAGGGAAATGCTACGGGCACTCAAGGGCTGATATTCTGCGGGGTCTTGTGCATCTTTGGGGGATGTATTTGCTCTTGCGCTTGGTCATGTTCCGTTTGGATGCCGAAAGGGCGCATCACCTGACCCTGAAGGTGGCTTCTTTGATGTTGCGGATTCCCGGCATGGCTTGGTTATGGGCTTGTCTCTGGCCTACGGTGCGCGATCCTTGGGATGGTTTGGGGCTCCACTGGCCCAACCGAGTGGGATTAGCCGCTGGATTTGACAAGGATGCTCGATACCTTACCGTCTGGAAAGCCATGGGCTTTGGGTCGGTGGAAGTGGGGACCTTAACCCCTAGGCCGCAACCCGGCAATCTCCAACCCCGTTTGTTCCGCTTGGTGAAAGACAAAGCCCTGATTAACCGTCTGGGGTTTAACAACGGGGGCGTAGTCGCTGCGGCAAGTCGTCTCAAGCAGCGACCTTCCGGTTTGGTGGTTGGTGCCAACATCGGCAAAAACAAAGACACTCCCAACGAAGAAGCGCTGTGGGATTACCTCGTAGCCTTCGAGCAATTGCATCCGTGGGTGGATTATTTTACCATCAATTTGAGCTCGCCCAATACCCCTGACCTTAGGGAATTGCAGGAAGCCAAGTTCATTGATTCATTGTTGCAACATATCCACGATTTGCCTTGTCAGCAGGCCTTGGCTCGTCCGGTTTGCATCAAATTGGCCCCCGATATGGAACCCAAGCAGTGGCAGGCCCTTTGGCCGGTGTTGAGCAAACATCGCATTTCCGGCTTGGTGCTGACCAACACCACCGTGGATAGGGCTGGCTTGAGGACCTCCACGGAGGAACTTGAACGTCTTGGTAACGGGGGACTTAGCGGTGCCCCGTTGATGGACAAGTCGCTGGCCATGTTGGAGGCCATGCGGCATTACGGACATGCTCAAGGGTTTTTGCCCGAGCTGGTTTCGGTGGGGGGTATTATGAACGGCAAGGATGCTGCACGTCGCATGCAGGGTGGCGCCTCTTGGGTGCAGGTTTATACCGGCCTCGTGTACCGTGGCCCAATCTTGGTCAGCGAAGTTGCGACGGCAATCCGTGCAGGTTATTGTTCGAAAGCGTAGCAGACGAGATTGGTGCCCATTTGCAGGGCTGTGGTTCGCAAGGTCTCCGGATCCCGGTGAACGGACGCATCTTCCCAGCCGTCTCCCAAATCGCATTGGTAGGAATAATAGGCAACCAGACGGCCTTGCCAAATCAGGCCCAAGCCTTCGGCGGGTCTGCCATCGTGTTCATGGATTTTGGGTAAGCCGCCAGTCATGGGGTAGGGCTTTAGGTAAACGGGGTGATTGTCCGGAAGGCGGGTCCATTCCAACTCCGGGAACACTTTCTTGAACTCGCTGCGGACATAGGGGTCCATACCGTAATTATCATCCACATGCAGGAAGCCTCCTCCTGTCAGGTAAGTCCGAAGGTTGCGGGCTTCTTGTTCGTTGAAGACCACGCGGCCATGCCCGGTCATGTGAATCCAAGGAAAGCGAAACAAATCCGGACTGCCGGCATCGGCAATTTCCTCTTGAAGCGAAAGTGCGGTTCCCATGCTGGCATTGCAGAACCGAGCCAGATTGGGTAGCGAAGTGGGGTTGGCGTACCAATCGCCCCCGCCTTGGTATTTGAGACGACCCAAAGCGATATGTCCGGAGCGAAGTGGCGCTGCATTGGTTTTGGACGAGTAGACCTCTTGAAAGTTGCTGCGGTTGGCTCGCTGCGTGGTGGCTTGACCCGATGCAGGGTTGATGGGACCAAGGATGGAGAGCCCCAGGGACAGTGCGATACTGAAGAGGATAGGGATGGCCATACTGCCTTTTAGAAAGCGGCTAAGAGCAGCAAGTACTGCGGTTTCGGTCCGCAGGCGCAAAGAGCCCAGCGAAAGGGGTATGGCCCCTGCTTTGAGCAGGCTTTGGATTTCTGAGGGGTGGAAGTCACCTTCGGGTCCTATTATTAGGCATGTGTTACGGTCTGTGTTTATTTGGTCAAGGGGAATGGGTGGGATGCTTGCAGCAGCGGCCGCATCGCAATGCGCTATGTAGGTGGTGTAATCGGATTCGGGTTGGAATTGGGATAGGGTCATGGGTTGGTCCAAGAGCGGCAGATGGGTGCGCAAGGATTGTTTGAGGGAAGATTCCAAAATACGGGTATAGCGTGGGAGTTTCCATCGGTGATGCTCGGTTCGCTCGCAGAGCAAGGGGGTTATGCGCTGTACGCCGAGTTCGGTGGCCTTTTCGAGCAACCATTCCCAACGGTCCTCGTGGTGCAAAGGAGAAACGGCTAGATGAACACGAGGTTCCGGCACAGGATGCTGAACGGAATCCAAGACGCGCAACAAAGCTTGCGGGGCCCTGTTTTCGCATACTTCGCATTTCGCGATGAGCCCCTGACCGTTGGCTATACGGACTTGGTCCCCGGGTTGTTGTCGGCGAACTTTGGTCAGGTGTTTGCTCTCTTCTTCGCTGAGCAAGAAGGAACCTTCGGTAGTCAAGCCAGCAAAGAAATAGGTTTCCATGGTTAAGGTTGTACCCCCTTTATTCAATGGGTAAATTACGAAGAACCCACTCGAGGCGCGAAGATGTTTCGGTGATTTCGGGGGGAATCCAATGAATGGCTGGATTACGACGGAACCAGGTTAATTGACGGCGGGCATATTGCCGGGTATGCTGCTTGATGTGTTCCACGCAGGTAGCATGGTCAATTTCCCCGTTCCAGTAGGCTTCCCATTCGGTGTATCCGGGACTTTGGCAGGCCTTCACGGAACCCCATGGGAAGAGGGCAGCTGCTTCTTTTTCCAAACCATTGGCTATCATTTGATCCACCCGTTGGTTGATGCTATGATGCAAAAGATGGCGAGTAGGATTGAGCCCTACCCACCAACAACGAAAGGGTCGGTCCTTGGTGGTTCGAGTCCGAAGGTCGGTCACTTTCTCGCCGTGGGTGTCCATAATTTCAAGTGCCCGAATCAAACGTTGGTGATTGTTCATGTCGGCATGTGCGGCATAGGTTGGATCGCGGGCGAGAATTTCTTTTTGCAAGGCGGCAAGGCCATCCTTTTGGTAGCGTTTTTGCCAAAAACTGCGAATTTCTGGGTCTTCTACACCAAGGTCATCCAATCCCTCTACGAGGGCGCGCAGAAAAAGTCCCGCCCCTCCGCAAACTATGATTTGTTGGCCTTGGGCCATTCCCGAGGCGATGCACCTTAGGGCTTCTTGCTCAAATTGACCTGCACTAAGATGCTGATGAACAGACCGATCGGAAACCATAAAATGGGGGATGCTTTGCATTTCGTGGGGCAAAGGGGCTGCTGACCCTATGGTCATTTCGCGGTAACATTGCCTGGAATCTGCCGAGATGACCGCCCCCCGGATATGGGCTGCGAGGGCCATAGCCAAGGCTGTTTTACCCGAAGCAGTGGGGCCAACCACCAAGATAATTTGGGAAGCTGAAGGTGCTGCGGGAGGCGCAGGATCAGTAATCGTCTTGGTCATGATCACCGGAACGACTGCGCCCTTTACCGCGGTAATCGTCATCATCTCCTTCCTCGTCCTCTTCGTCCTCCTGATCTTGGTATTCATCGTCCTCATCGTCGGTCAAACCAGAATTCGAGTCATCGTCCAACACAAAACCGTCCGGAATTTTGGATGCAGCACTGGAACCTGCCAAATCAAGCGAGGATGATTTGCTAATTGTTTCCATTTGTTCAAAGAGTTGGTCCTCTTGCAAATCCTCGGCATCGGGTTCCTGATCATCATCGGCGTTGACTGTAGGGGTTGAAGCAGCATTTGCCGTAGATCCTGGGGAAACTGCACCATACTTTGCGGCCAAAGTTGTTTTGGGATTGTATTGTTTGGGGGCTTCGCCTTCGGCCTTCACCACTTGGGGCAAGATTGCCTCTGTTGCGGCAGGTGGACCCACGGACAGCAACTCCAGCAAAAAGGTCCAAGAGTCTTCATCGCAACGATAAATATAGATGAAACGTTGATGAGGGTCGTCGATGTATTGACTGAGCCGCGTGGAAATCATGGGCGTACCGTTGCCAATCAGGCTGTAGGGTATGTCTTTGAAGGCAATTTCATCCTCCATATGCCAAAGGTCATCGCTGTAGAAAAACGATGCCGGATGCTTAAGGTCAAAGCCGAAGGCCTTGAGAACGGCAAAGTGCAGGTCCTCGAAACTTTGACTTGCTTTGACTTCGATTTCCCTGAAAAGGTCTTCGTAATCTTCTATAGTGACCTTGAAGTGGTAAACAGACATAGGGATTGTCAAATATTGGCTTGGGTTAAGTGAATTGGGAGCGTGATGGTCAATTTGAAGGTTGCTAATTTCAAGAAGGAAATTCGATTTGTCAATACCTTAACGGAATTCAATCCTGACTGGAATTGGTGGGACGGGTATAGACGGTGAGGCCCATTTCTTGTCCCACTCGGAGCATCAAATCCATGGCTTGGGTGGGGTCGTTTTCGATTTCTCCGTCCAAAATAGCTTGTCGAATTCGGTTCTTGATCAGCCCAACTTGGCGGCCAGGCCCTAAACCGAAGGTGGCCATGATTTCAGTACCCCCCAATGGCGGTTGCCAAAGCCGCATGCGGTCAGCCTCGGTGACTTCCCGCAGTCGGCGGTCCAGGTCCTCAAAATTCTGCAGATAGCGTTTGACTTTAGCTTCGTTTTTGGAGGTGATGTCGGCACGGCACAATTCCATCAAATCGTCGATGTCTTCGCCCACTTCGAACAAGAGCCTTCGCATTGCAGAATCACTGACCTTGGATTTAGTGAGGGCAATGGGGCGTAGGTGAAGGCGAATCAAGTTTTGGACCTTGGTCATGGTGCTGTCCAGAGGTAATTTGAAGTGTCGGAAGATTTTGGGGACCATGCGGGCTCCCAATTCCTCGTGGCCATGAAAAGTCCAACCCACGCCATCTTCGAAGCGCTGGGTCTGGGGTTTGGCAATGTCATGCAGCAAGGCAGCCCATCGGAGCCAAAGGTCCTCGGATCGTAACACCAGATTTTCGACAACCTGCAGGGTATGGTAGAAATTGTCTTTGTGTCCTTTGCCCTGGATCATTTTGACGCCTTGAAGGCGGGTCAATTCCGGGAAAATGATGGCCAAGAGGCCGGTATCGTAGAGGAGACCCAAGCCTTTGGCGGGGCGCTGGCTCAACAGAATTTTGTTGAATTCCTCCGTGATTCGCTCCATAGAAACAATGCGGATTCGTTCCGCTTCGCGGGTGATGGAGGTCAGGGTTTGGTGGTGAACATCAAAGCCAAGTTGAGCGGCAAAGCGTATTGCGCGCATCATGCGCAACGGGTCGTCTGAGAAAGTGATATCCGGTTCCAACGGGGTGATCAGAATACCATCCTCAAGGTCTTGAATGCCTTGAAAAAGATCGATCCATTGGCCACGGTTGGGGTACAACTCGAAAGCCAAGGCGTTGATGGTGAAATCTCTTCGGGACAAGTCGTCTTCCAGGGTTCCGTTGGTGACAATCGGTTTGCGGCTGTCGCTGTGGTAGGATTCGCGTCGAGCTCCAACGATTTCAAATTGGAGGTTGTCGGTCTCGAGCATGGCGGTCCCAAAATTTCGAAACAAATGTACCCGGTGTTTGCCGTTCAAGTCACGGGCCCATTCCCCGGCAAAATCCGGACCGTTGCCCAAGACCAGTAAATCGATGTCTTTGATCGGACGACGTAAAATAGCATCCCGTAACACTCCACCGACCAGGTAACAGGGCATGTTGAGTCTGGCGGCCGTTTGAGTGGCTACCTGTATTGCAGGGAGGTTCAAGATAGCGTCCAGTCCGATCAGGTTCATGGGGGACTCATTGGTTGCGGATAGGGTGCGGATGGTGAGCAGGAGGGGAGGTTCCCCAAAGGGCCGTGAATTTAAGGAATAACCCGGTAAATTCCCGAGGTGGTACACTGCTGTTTGCGCGTGCGATGATCAAGGAAGGAAAGGGACAATCGGGTGACTTTGATGGATGACATTTCTTGAAGGGGTTCGACCCTCATGCCCAGAGATCGTAGGGAGTCGGCCCAAATGCCCAGCAGGCCAACGATGACGGAGATGATTTTGGCGCCGGAATTGGTCGCCCCCAGCACCTTGGTTCCGAGGGCGGCGGCCCAGAACACCAAAGGCGGTTTGTCGGGATAGCCCCTGGATTGGTACAGGGCCCCGTGCTCGTGCAGTTGCACCCATTGACCGCTGTCGTTCATCTCCTGCCCCATGGAGGCGTACTGGGCCGCGTCGACCTCCATGAGGTCGACCCCAATGCCCGCGACCACCGCAGCCAAGGCCAACAAAGCCAGCCATGCCCGGCGGCGTATTTGCTCAATGCGAAGAAACCTTGGCCCAACTGTTGTATTTCAAGATGCAATAAATGGCCCTGAAGCCGTCCTTCCAATTGATTTTCTTGCCTTCGGCATAGGTACGACCGTAATAGGATATGCCCACCTCGTAAATGCGGATACCCGGAATGCCCGCCAAAGCTGCCGTCACCTCCGGTTCAAAGCCAAAACGGTTTTCTTGCAGCCTCAGGCCTTGAGCCACCGAAGTCCGCATCATCTTGTAGCAGGTTTCCATGTCCGTAAGATTCAAATTCGTTAAGGCATTGCTCAGGAATGTCAGGAACTTGTTGCCCATCGTATGCCAAAAAAATAGAATTCGGTGCGGTTTGCCCCCCATGAACCGCGAACCGTACACCACGTCCGCTTTGCCCGCCATCAAGGGGGCCAGCAGAACCTTGAATTCCGCAGGGTCGTATTCCAAGTCCGCATCCTGCACCACCAAGAAGTCCAGCGATGCCAGGGCTATGGCCTGCCGAATGGCCGCTCCTTTGCCTTGGTTACGCGGGCAATGCAGAATACGCAGGGGTAATTCGGGATATCTGCTCGCAAAATCATCCAGGAGGGCAGGGGTCTTGTCGGTGGAGCAATCGTTGATCACAATGACTTCTTTGCTCATGTTATCAGGCAATTGTGTTTGAAACAAAAGTTCCAAAATCGAAACAATGGTCTGCTCCTCGTTGTAGGCAGGAACCAAAATACTGAGACCTGAAGGCATGGACAATATTTAAAGGTGATGGTAAGCGGCAGCAAGTGAGCCGATGGGAATCAAGGGCTTCAATTTGCAAATTCCACGCAAATCAAACCAAAAATATCCTTGCGGGGATACTTGGCCTTTACTTTGCCTGCGAAAATTCCTTTATGGCCAAAAACCTTTTGATCGTCGAATCCCCCGCCAAAGCCAAAACCATCGGTTCTTTCTTAGGTAAAGAGTTCTTAGTAAAGTCGTCTTTCGGGCATATTCGGGATCTGGTCAAAGGCAACCATGCGGTCAAGGTCGACCAAGGGTTTGCTGTTACCTATGCCGTCCCGGACGACAAAAAAGCCCTGGTCGCTGAGCTGCGCAAACTGGCACGCCAAGCCGAATTGGTCTGGTTGGCCTCGGACGAAGACCGCGAAGGAGAGGCTATCGCCTGGCATTTACAGGAAGTCTTGGAATTGAAGGAAGCTAAAATCAGGCGCATCGTTTTTCACGAGATTACCAAGCCTGCCATCATCGCGGCAGTAGCCAATCCCCGTCGCATTGACAAGGACTTGGTCATGGCTCAACAAGCACGCCGAATTCTCGACCGTCTGGTCGGCTTCGAGTTATCGCCTTTGCTGTGGCGCAAAGTCAAGCCGTCCTTATCAGCGGGCAGGGTCCAATCCGTAGCGGTCAGGATTTTGGTGGATCGGGAAAGAGAAATTTCGGCCTTCAGACCGAAGGCCGCCTTCCGGGTGAACGGGTGGTTCCAACCGCCATCTGCCCACAAAGCAGGTCAGACGCCATTCAAAACTGAACTTACCCGACGCTTTGATCTTGAAGAGGAGGTGGGGATTTGGCTTCAAAAGGCCGTTCAATGCAAGTGGTCTGTCAAGGCTGTTGAGACAAAGCCTGTTACCAAAAGTCCCTCCGCACCTTTCACCACCTCCACGCTTCAGCAGGAGGCTTCCCGTAAGCTTCGGTTTGGGGTGATCAAAACCATGCGTGTCGCCCAAAGGCTTTACGAAGAAGGGCATATCACTTACATGCGTACCGACTCGGTCAACCTTTCGGAAACTGCGTTGGAGGCTTCGGCGCAAGCCATCCGACTATCCTACGGCGAGCAATACCATTATCGCCGCCAATTCAAAACCAAAGCCGCTGCCGCTCAAGAAGCTCACGAGGCTATTCGTCCTACAGACTTTGGCAGGCCACGACTTCCGGACCTTGAGAAGGATCAGCAAGTCCTCTATGAATTAATTTGGAAACGCGCGGTAGCCAGCCAAATGGCGGAAGCCAAATTAGAGAAAACCAGCATCAACCTCAGCACCTCTTCTCTTTCCGAAGAATTTGTGGCCGAAGGAGAGGTACTGCTTTTTGACGGATTCCTCAAATTGTATTTGGAAAGCGTCGACGAGGACACCCAAGAAAGTAATGAAGATGATCAAAATAAAGAGCTTCGTTTGCCTGCCCTCCGGCAAGGCGATATCACCCCTGTGGATCGTTTGCTCGCGACCCAACGCTACTCTCGTCCACCATCCCGCTACACCGAGGCCAGCTTGGTCAAGAAATTGGAAGAATTGGGCATAGGTCGCCCATCCACTTATGCCCCCACTATTGGCACCGTCCAAGAACGAGGCTATGTGGAGCGTACCCAATTGGAGGGCTACGAAAGACAATATCTTGTTTTGGAACAAAAGCCTTCCACGAATTTGCTGAAGCAAACCCTCAAGGAAATTACAGGGGCAGATAAGAATAAACTCAGGTCCACGGATATTGGCATGTTGGTCAACGATTTCTTGTTGCTGCATTTTCCGGGGGTTATGGACTTTGGGTTCACGGCCAAAGTGGAAGAAGATTTTGACCGCATCGCCGAGGGGCAATTGGATTGGATCAAAATGCTGGATGCCTTCTATCAACCTTTTCATCAGACGGTTACCAAAGCCACGGAAGAAAGCGAAAGGATCAACGGCGAACGTGAATTGGGTATGGACGGTGGGATGATGTATTCGGTACGTATGGCCCGTTATGGTCCTGTGGTGGCACGCATCAACCTAAAGGAGCCAGATGCCAAGCCGCAGTACGCCAAGCTAAAGGCTGGGATGATCATGGAGCAGCTAAATTTGGTCGATGTCTTGGATTTGTTTCTCTTACCGCGAACCTTGGGCGAGCATGAAGGTCATGGCATGACCGTGGGTGTGGGGCGTTTTGGTCCCTATATCAAATGGTCTGATTTATTCGTTTCCATTCCCAAGGAAGACGATCCGCTGACTCTAACCTCCGAAAGAGCAGTGGAACTTATCATCGTCAAACAACAAATCATAGCCGCCAAGCTTCTCAAAGATTTTCCCGACAGCGGGATCCAAATCATCAAAGGTCGTTGGGGACCGTACCTGACCCGCGATGGAGAAAATTTCCGCATTCCTAAAGGAGTCGATGTGGAATCCGCTAGCGAAGCTCAATGCGTCCAATGGATTGAACAATCTCCTCCCCCTCAACCTGGGCGTTTTGCATCGAAGGCCAAGTCCAAAGCTCCTTTAAAAGCGGTGTCCAAACCAGTCACCAAAACATCTGCGAAGACGGCCTCTAAAACTTCCGTATTCAAGTCCAAGGCATCCACCAAGCCCAAAAGCTAAAGTCCTATCGTTCCCTTAGAACATTGATTGTGGTGGATAATTTTAGGGGATAAATAAGTGAGAATAAATTTGGGAATGCAACCATTGGTGTGCGATATTCGTCTTTAAGCATGTCAATCACGAACGCCTTTCCTTCTGAAGGTGAATTGCAGGCAATGATCTGCCTGCTGGATGATACCGACCCCGAGGTGGTCGAGGAGGTGAGTCAGGCATTAATGCTTCGCGGTCCCGTGATTGTTCCTTTTTTGGAATCGGCCTGGATCGGAGAATTGCCGTTGATCGCCAGAGAGCGTATCGAAGAACTCATCCATCGTATTCAATGGAACCAATGCAGGGAGGCTCTCCTCGCATGGAATCAAGGGGACCAAGAAGATTTGCTCACCGTCTTGATTTGGATTGCGCGAATTCGTTACCCTGATTTGGATGAAAGCGAATTGCGTAACCGTCTCGAAAGCCTGCGCATCGAAATATGGAAGGAAATGAATCCCTTCATGACCGCCTTGGAAAAGGTGAGGGTTATCAATCATGTGTTATTTAAAATTCATGGATTTCGCGGTAACACATCCAATTATAACGATCCCCAGAATTCTTGTCTAAATAAGGTCCTTGAAAGTCGTAAAGGCAATCCTATAGTTCTGTGTTGTGTTTACATGTGGTTGGCTGCCAAAATGGAGATGCCGGTGGTTGGAGTTAATCTTCCGCAACACTTTATTTTGGCGTATTTAGACTCTGATTTACAAGCGAAGACCCCCCCCAAAGCCTTGTTTTACATCAATGCATTCAACAAGGGTATGGTCTTCGGAGAGAAGGAAATCGAACGTTTTTTGGAATTAATCCATTTGCCGGCTAACCCCCGGTACTTCAGGCCTTGCACCCACCATGATATCGTGATTCGCGTTCTGAACAATCTTATCCATGGGTATTCGGAATCTGGCAAGCAGGAAGCCTCCAAGGAATTGGTGGAGTTACGGGATGTTTTGGTCGAAGAAAATCCTAGGCGCAATTTACGCCAAGAGGGTCTTGACATTGCTGACACGGAGGGTGAACCCGGACCCTCCGATAACCACCCCAACGATAGGGACTCCAACGACCCCAACGATAGGGACTCCAACGCCCCTGGTGATTTCGATTGATGCCCGGCGATTGAGGTTGAGCGTTCCGCTGGTTTAGCGCATGAATTTCATGAGCAGGTTGGCGAGTTTTACTTTGAATGGGGTGTACGGAGGATAGAAAAAGGAGGTGAGGTTAGGCCAATGGGAATTCCTTAGAACGGCTCTTGCATGGGAGAAGGTTTCGAATCCGTACCGACCATGGTAAGAGCCCGAACCGGAAGCACCTACCCCGCCCAACGGCAAATCGGGATGCGTGATTTGGATCACCACATCGTTCAGGCACATGCTTCCCGAGCTGCTTTCCTTGGTCCAACGATGTACGACCTTGGGATTTTGGGCAAAGATATAAAGGGCCAAAGGCTTGGGCCTGCTGCGAACAAAGGCAAGGGCATCTTCGAGATGATCCACCCCGACGATGGGTAGGATAGGGCCGAAAATTTCTTCCTTCATGAGCCGCATCTGCGGGGTTACGCCCGAAAGAACGGTGGGTTCAAGGTTGAGGCCCTGTTGGTCCCAACGTCCGCCAACTTCAAGGCGTGCGCCGCCTGCAAGAGCATCTTGTAACAATTCCCGAATTCGGTCGGCATGTTGCGTATGGATTTGTTGGCATAGGGATGAACCGCCGATTTGTTCGCCTTCTTGGACTTTGGATGCGGCTACTCGAAAGGCTTCGGCCATGAGCGGTACCATGCTGCGGTTGATGAGCATGTAATCCGGGGCGATACAGGTTTGGCCGCCGTTGAGCCATTTTCCCCAATAAACTTTGGCGGCAGTGGACTCCAAGGGAGCCGATTCGTCGACATAGACCGGGGATTTGCCCCCCAATTCCAAGGTGAAGGGAATCAGTTCAGCAGCCGCGGCTTGAGCAACGATTTTACCTACCCGTTCGCCTCCCGTAAACAGAACATGATCGAAGGGTAGTTCCAGAAGTTCTGCCCCTACTGCTCCTCCGCCTAGAACCACTCGGACCACATCTTCGCCCAAGGCTTTGGGGAGCAGTTCGGCAAGCAAAGCCGATGTAGCGGGCGCATGTTCCGAGGGCTTAACCACCACGGTGTTACCGGCCGCCACAGCTGCGATCAAGGGCATGACTGCAAGTTGAAAGGGATAGTTCCAAGGAGCGATAAGGAGCACGCAGCCTTTGGGTTGGTATTGAACATGCCCGCTGGATAGCAAGTAGGGGAAATGAGGCCCCACATTACGATTGCGCATCCAGCGATGAAGGTTGGCTTTGAAATGCTTGATTTCGTTGTAAACCGGTAACAATTCGGTCAGGTTGGTTTCCATAGCTGGTTTACCGAGGTCGGTATCTAGGGCTTTGCGCACTTCATCTTCGGATTCGAGAATGACTTTACGAAGGCGCATCAAGCGACGGATACGTTCTTTGGAATTCTCGCCCGCCATGCCAAGGGTCTTTCTTTGTAAGTCCTGCCACCAGGCCGGAATTTGCTTTTCGTGTGGATTCATGGTTGGTGGTGATTAGCCTTGTTCGCTCATTAAGTAGGCTTTGAAGAAAGGATCCAAATCTCCGTTCAATACCCCTTGGGCGTTGGAGGTTTCGTGTTCGCTGCGCAGATCTTTGACCAGCTTGTACGGGTGAAGCACGTAAGAACGGATCTGCGATCCCCATTCGATTTTCTTTTTGGAATCTTCGATGCTTTGACGGGCCTCGTTGCGCTTGCGCATTTCCAACTCATAGAGTTGGGAGCGGAGCATCTGCATGGCTCGTTCACGGTTGGCGGATTGGCTACGTTCGACCTGGCACATCACCACGATGCCGGTTGGTTTGTGGGTGAGCATGACTTTGGTTTCCACCTTGTTCACATTCTGCCCACCAGCGCCCCCGGAGCGGGCGGTTTGCAATTCAAGGTCGTTGGGGTGGATATCGATTTGAATACTGTCGTCGATGACCGGGTAGGCATAGACCGAGGCAAAGGAGGTGTGGCGCCTTGCGTTGGAATCAAAAGGGGAAATGCGGACAAGACGGTGCACGCCGTTTTCGCCTTTGAGGTAACCGTAGGCATAATCGCCGGTGATTTCGAGGGATACCGATTTGATACCAGCCTCTTCGCCTTCCTGACGGTCTAGTTCCTGAATTCGATAACCTTTGGAATCAGCCCACATGCGGTACATACGTTCCAGCATTGAGGCCCAGTCCTGGCTTTCGGTACCCCCCGCACCGGAATTGATTTCAACAATGGCGCTTAACGGGTCTTCATCAGACTGTAACATATTGCGAAACTCTAGGGCTTCGGTGGCCTCGAGCACTCGGTCGTAGGTCGTGTCCAATTCCTCCATGGTAATTTCCCCGGCTTGTTGGAATTCGTAATAAATTCCAAGCTCCTCGATGTGATTGCTGAGGTGCTGATAGGCCTCCACCCACTGTTTGGGGATTTTGACCGATTTTAACCAATTTTCTGCCGCTATTGGATCGTCCCAGAATCCCGGGGCGGTGGAGCGAGTTTCTATATCTTTGATTCGAGCAATCTTCGCATCAAGGTCAAAGAAACCTCCTCAACGCCTCAAGGCGTTCCCGAAGGTCTGATAGGTGTTCTTGTCGCATGGTGCGAAGGTACTTTGGAACAGGGTCCCAACAACCGTTTAGGCTACCTCAGTCCTGCGTTCTCTTGATTCGGGGAGATCAAGTGTTCGTGGGGCGTTCAAGCGTCCGCGTCTTGTTCCATCGCTGTGCGTCGTTAAGGCTTCTTGGGCCGTCCAAACGCCCTGTGTTGAGCCAAAAGGTGTCCAGGTTTAGCGACTTTAACTCAAGGTTGTCGGGTTTCCAGAAATCTTCCCAATGGTTGCACTCGACAAGGCCCCCGCTTTGCCATCGGCATTCCATCAGGTCAAAGCGAATCTCCCCGCGATGCGGAAATTTCTGCAGATATCGGAAGGCCGCTTTGGACAGGTTGAGGAATTTCCGGTATTTGACTTGACGGGCTGGTTCCGCATGGTGTGGGCTACGGCTGCTTTTGACCTCCACAAAGGCCAAAATAGGGCCTAGGGTAGCAATGATATCCACTTCGTAGGGGGCTGAGCGCCAATTACGCTGGAGGATATGCCAACCTTGCCGTAGAAGTCTTTCGCAGGCGATATTTTCCCCCATGACCGCGGTGGCCTTATTTTTGAGGGAATCGAGAGGCTTGTTGGAGCTCACGGTTTCACATTTATTCACCGCAATATGCAACACCCATTGCCTCGTATCAATCCCACGGAAACTCTTGCGTGGAAACAATTAACACAACATGCCTCGGCCTTCAGGGAAGGCGCATCACAAACTTTGAGCCGTTTGTTTGAGGCGGACCCACAGCGGGCGGAGCGTTGGAGTTTGGAAGCGGAGGGTTGGTATTTGGATTATTCCAAGAATTTGTTGGATGCCCAGGGCATGGCCTTGTTGCGCCGTTTGGCCGAAGAATGCCAGATTCAGGAAGGTGTGGAGGCGATGTTCACCGGGGCCAAGATCAACGAAACCGAGGAGAGAGCGGTTTTGCACACTGTCCTGCGGGATCCTTCAAGTTCATTCCGATTGGCGGATGGAACTGTCCCGGGTGAATTGGTCAAGGAGGTGCTGGCGCGGATGGAAGGCTTCGTGAGCGGGGTTTTGGACGGCACTTTACGGGGCTGCACCGGCAAGGCTTTTACGGATGTGGTCAATATTGGAATTGGTGGTTCGGATTTGGGACCTTTGATGGCCTGCGAAGCCCTTTCGGCATATCGCAATGCCTTGGGCGTGCACTTTGTCTCCAATGTGGACGGGGCGCATCTGCTACGGACCCTGCAAAAGCTTGACCCCGAAACGACCTTGTTCCTGATCGCCTCCAAAACCTTCACCACCCAAGAAACCATGGCCAATGCCCTATCGGCCAGGTCATGGTTTTGGGAGCAAATGGAAGCTCTCGGTCACGGGTCAGGATCCTTGCGAGGGAGCAGTCTTGGAGTCCACAGAGGGGTGGACTTACACTTTGTGGCCTTGTCCACCAATGCGGTCGCGGTGAAGGCTTTTGGAGTATTGCCGGAGCGAATGTTTCCGTTTTGGGACTGGGTCGGTGGACGCTATTCGTTGTGGTCGGCTATTGGATTGTCTGTGGCCTTGGCTGTAGGTTTTGAAAATTTCAAAGCCTTGCTTGCAGGGGCCCATGCTATGGATCGGCATTTTCGATATACCTCATGGGAGCAGAATCTACCTGTGACCTTGGCCTTGGTGGGTCTGTGGAACCGCAATTTTCTGGGTATCCACAGTTTGGCCATATTGCCTTACGATCATTGTCTTAGCCGATTCCCTGCCTATTTGCAACAAGTCGATATGGAGAGCAACGGCAAAAGCGTGGATCGTCAAGGGCTTCCCTTGGACTACGAAAGCGGTCCTGTGTTATGGGGCGAACCGGGGACCAACGGGCAGCATGCGTTCTATCAGCTGATTCATCAGGGTACCTCCAAGGTGGCCTGTGATTTTATTCTGCCCGCACAGTCCCAGTATCCTGTAGTGCCTCACCATCGTTATCTTACCGCCAATGCCTTCGCACAGTCCCAGGCGTTGATGCAGGGTAGGGACAGGGAGCAGGTTATGGCAGCATTCGCGGCGGTTGGTCGCTCGGAGGAAAAAACTCAAAATTTGTTGCCATTTCTGGTCTTTGAGGGAAACCGTCCCAGCAATTTCTTGATGTGCCAAGCTTTGACTCCTTTTGCATTGGGTAGCCTGATCGCCGCCTACGAGCACAAAATTTTAGTCCAAGGCCTGGTATGGAACATTTATAGTTTTGACCAATGGGGCGTTGAGCTCGGTAAAGATCTAACCAATAGGCTTTTACCATTGATTGAGTCCCTACAGGACAATCCGGTTCAAGGCCTGGATTCCTCCACCGTGGCCTTGCTCCGACGTTGGCATGCTTGGCAGAAGGATTAAGAATCCCAGCCGAATTTATTCGAACAAAAGGCTTCCAATGCGCACCATGGTGCTCCCTTCTTCCATGGCGATGAGGTAGTCGTTGGACATGCCCATGGAGATTTCACAGAAATGTGAATCGTTATTTCGTAAATTATTTTTGATTTGTTGAAACAAATTATACAGTAAACGAAACTCTTTGCGAATCTGCTCCTGGTTATCGGTTTGGGTGGCCATTCCCATAAGTCCGGTGATCAGGATATTCGGGTAATTGTCAATATGCATTTGATGCATAAAATCATTCAAGGTTTCGGGTTTGATGCCATATTTATGTTTCTCCTGAGCGATGTGGATTTGGAGGAGTATTCGGATCACGCGGCTTGCCGAGGCTGCTCTTTTTTGAATTTCGTCTATCAGGTGCAGGCTGTCCACCGAATGAATGGTGTGAACATGCGGGGCGATGATTTTGACTTTGTTGGTCTGGAGATGCCCGATGAAATGCCATTCGGAATCGGAAGGCATGGTAAGGGCTTTTTCCCGCATTTCCAAGGCGTGATTTTCGCCAAATGCCCTTTGACCCAATTGGTATAGGGCTTGAAGCTGATCGAGGCTTCGCATTTTGGTGACCGCAATTAAACGCGTACGGGGATACCCCTCAAAGGTTTGTTGAAGAGAAGTAAGGATTTCGTACACGATGCGAATTTATCTTTGAGTTTATGTTGGCAACAAAGAGGCTTCTTTTTTGTTTCCCTCGAAGACCATTGTAGCTGTACTGTCCATGACCAAAGATACCTTGCCGTACAAGTTTACCCTTGCGGGCCTCCAAGCTGTGCTCTGTCTAACGATCGTGATATCCATGGCGGCATGCGGGCAAAAGGCTTCTCAGTCCGATCCCGAACAGCCTGGCCCTGCGCAACCCCAACCGGAAAAGTCCGGCCCTGCGCAACCAATTCCGAACCAGCCGGCCCTCCCCAGGGATTCCATGGTCGAAGCGATGGTTCGTATTCAGTTGGCGGAGGCTTACCGCTCCCGCTATTATGTGTTCCATGAGGGGGCAAGTGCTGAACCTCCATCGATGGATTCATTGTACGCCTTGGCTTTGGCGCCCCTGGGAATAACACGGGCCCGCTACGAGGCAAATTACAGGGAAATGCTTGACCACGATCCGACCCAATTACAGGCCTTGTACGATTCCTGCGAATCTATTCTCCAACGGCGTTTGATCGGATTACGATGACGCAGGGAGGTGAGGACCGATCTGCATGGGGTTTTCAACTGTATCCGGAAACGGCCGTTTCCACCCTGGAACTGGATTGGATAGCTCAACAAGTCGCCGGACGTTGCAGTACCGCAGGAGGTCATAGCTTGTTGGATTCGTGGATGAATCCATTGACAGATGAGGATGAATGGAGGTCAAGGCGACATGCCTATCAGGAATGTTATGGTTGGCTGAAACGTGGGGCCTTTTGGCCATCCTTGCAATGGGAGGTCAAGGATGCGTTGTGGCTTTATTTGGCAACCGAGGGGTACGTGCTGGATGAAGACCAAACAGCTCATCTGTGGCCTGCCGTGCGCACAGCCTTAAGCATAGCTCAATTCACCGAAAAACACACCGATGCGCTGCCCACACTGCATGCCAAGGTTCGGACCATGCGCTCACCAGAACCTGCTTACCTGGCGATGGTGGAGGTTTTGGGCCAAGATGGTCGCTTATCCCCCCAGGCCAGTCCGGCATTGGCGCGACTGACCGTGCAATTGCAGCGCAAGCAACAAGAAGCGCGGGAATGGATGGACGGTTTCTTGCGCAAAGCCAGAGAATCCGGCTGGGCTACGGATTTGGGGGTCACCCTTAGAGACGATCGCTATGTGGTGGTTCTCAACGCCGAAGGTCGCAAACAAGTTGAAGGGATCGTGCACGATGTTTCCGCATCTGGGCAGCATTTCTACATGGAGCCTGCGCAGGCCTCTTTTTATAACAACGATCTCAGGGAATGCGAGTGGGCGATTCGTCGTGAAAAATATCGTTTGCTTGCAGAGCTGAGTGGACAATTGAGGCCATATGCGGAAGAGATACGTCAATGGTCTTCGTTGGTTTACCAATGGGATGTCCTCCACGCGGTATGCTCTTGGGCCCTTCAATTTCCCGAGGCGAATTTCCCTCGCCTGGAGGTTGGGGTTCAGGATTGGGTGAACACCTATCATCCTTTGTTATGGTTGGAAGGCCAAACCAAAACAGGCAAAATCTTGCCCTACACCTGGAGATTGAGTCGGGAACAGCGTTTTCTGGTGGTTTCCGGACCCAATGCCGGTGGCAAATCGGTTTTTCTCAAAACCGTAGGCCTTATGCAAATCCTTTTTCAATGCGGTTGGCCGTTGCCCTGCGACGCCTCCAGTGCCTCTTGCCTGATGAAAGGGTTGGTGCTGGGCATGGGGGACAGGCAAGACCTGCACCAGGATTTGTCCACCTATGCGGCGCATTTGCAATTGATGGCCCATGCCTTGAGGATGGCAGGCCCCGACCATTTGATTCTTTTGGATGAATTCGGGACTGGAACCGACCCTGTGATAGGGGGACCGTTGGCGGAGGCCATTTTGGAACCCTGGCTCCGTGAAGGCCCTATGGTGGTACTCAATACCCATTACGGCAACCTCAAACGCTTGGCTTGGCATTGGCCCACGGTGCAGGATGCCCGTTTGGGTTTCGATACCACCACCTTGAAACCAACTTACCAACTTTTGGGAGGGGCACCGGGCTCTTCCTATGCGATGGAGCTTGCTCGGCGAGCGGGGTTACCGGAGGATGTCCTGACCAGGGCCTCTGCCTTGATCGATTCCACCGAACTTCAAACCGAAAATCTGTTGGTGGAATGGATGGACCAAAAGCAAAAGGCCGAAGAATTGCTTAAACTCAGTCAGTACAAGGAAGAACTCTTGGACAAACTCCTTCGCAAACAGGAGGTCGCTGAACAAGACGCAGCTTCCAAACGTGAAAAACAATATCAAGCTCTCCGTAACAAAGGGCGTAGGCTTCTTGAAGATCAGCGCATAGAAATGGGTTTTGTGTTGCAACAATTTAAAAGCGAATTGGATACCTTACGTAAGGATTTGCGTAGCGCAAGCCCAGTCCATACTCCAGGCGCTGTTTGGAATAAGGCCTTGCAGGCTTTGGAACAAAGTGCAAACCAGCTCAATCAATTGGAGCAAAGGTTGCAGGATTCGCCGATGGTTCACGAACTTCCTGGGGAGGGCACCCAAGTGGAGGCTTCTCCGGACCAGAATGGGCAACCCTTTGCGGTGGGGCAGTTGGTTAAGTTTAGGGATGGGCAGCTTCGCGGCGAGGTCTTGACCAGTGACCCGAAGGAAACGGAATGGATGGTGGAATCGGTCAGGATGCGCACTGAGACGGCTCGGTTGACTCCGGCTTCGCCCTTGGCCTCACGGTCGGCTTCATTGTCCACTGGCCGTGGTTTGATTAAATCTATGGCGAGAGAGGTAGCGATGTCCGAGTCATCGGCTCGAAACGGGACGGATCTAGGGCCTTTGCCTAACCAGGTGGTGGACCTGCGTGGCCTGCGCATGCACGAATGGGAGTTGTCTTTGCAGCAGCGCTTGGATAGGGCCGTTGTGGCTGGAGAAGACCGTATCTATGTGCTCCATGGTAAGGGCACCGGGGCGCTGCGACAAGGCGTTCGGGATTACCTCAGACGGCAACGCCATGTCAAAGGGCTGCAAGATGCCCCTTTAGAGGCTGGTGGATCCGGGTGGACCTGGGTGGACTTGGGCTGAAAGCACTTCGTACTTTTGAGATTGATTTAGGACTTTAAACCCTCACCTGGTGAACAAAATTTATGCTGATGCCGACGCCGCCGTTGCCGATATAAGAGATGGCGCAACCCTGATGCTGGGGGGGTTTGGATTGTGTGGAATCCCGGAGCATTGCATTGCGGCTTTGGTGCGCACAGGGGTACGTGATTTGACCTGCATTTCGAACAATGCCGGGGTGGACGATTTCGGAATAGGGCTGATGCTCAAGGGCCGTCAAGTTCGCAAAATGATTTCCAGTTATGTGGGCGAGAATGCTGAATTCGAAAGACAGCTTTTGTCCGGGGAGCTGGAGGTGGAGTTGATTCCCCAAGGAACCCTTGCAACGCGGTGCATGGCGGCAGGATACGGTATGCCTGCCATTTTTACGCCTGCCGGGGTGGGTACGGAAGTGGCTGAGGGGAAGGAAACCAGGGTATTTGGAGGCAAAACGTATTTATTGGAAATGGCCTTCCATGCGGATTTCGCGCTGGTCAAGGCGTGGAAAGCGGATCGCCTGGGTAACCTGGTCTTCAAAGCGACAGCCCGCAATTTCAATCCTTTGATGGCGATGGCCGGCAAAATTACCATTGCCGAGGTGGAGGAGCTGGTGGAACCGGGGGATTTGGATGCGAATGCTATCCATGTTCCGGGCATCTATGTGCATAGGCTCGTGGTGGGCACGCATTACGAAAAGCGTATTGAACAGCGCACCGTCCGTACACCGAACTCTTGAATTTCGCATAACACTTTTTTAAACAACACATAATATTTTATCCAAAGGCTTTTAATTTATGTTGGACAAAAACGGCATTGCACGCACCATCGCCCGGGAATTGAAGGACGGGTATTATGTGAACCTGGGGATCGGAATTCCGACCCTTGTGGCCAATTTTATTCCCGAAGGCATGGAGGTTCAACTGCAATCAGAGAATGGTCTTTTGGGCATGGGACCATTCCCTTGGGAGGGTTCCGAGGATCCGGACTTGATCAATGCGGGGAAGCAGACTATCACCACCTTGCCGGGCTCAGCCTTTTTTGATTCAGCGATGAGCTTTGGGATGATTCGTTCCGGCAAAGTGGATCTTACGGTGCTGGGGGCCATGGAGGTTGCCGAAAACGGCGATATTGCCAACTGGAAAATTCCTGGCAAGATGGTGAAAGGGATGGGTGGAGCCATGGATCTTGTGGCATCGGCCCGCCATATCGTGGTGGCCATGCAGCATGTCAATAAGGCAGGAGAGTCCAAGCTGCTTCCACGTTGTACCCTGCCCATTACCGGATTGGCTTGTGTTCGCAAAGTGGTTACTGAACTCGGTGTCTTTGGATTTGATGAGAGAGGCTTTGTCCTTTTGGAGCGAGCCCCGGGGGTGAGTGCTGATTATATACGGGAAAGGACCTTAGGCCATCTAAGCAGTATCGGCCAAGAGCCCGAAATTCAATGGGCGTGAGCGACATCAAGGTGCGAATGGCCGTTTCATCGGATGTTCCGGTGATCCACTCCCTTATTGCCGAGTTAGCGGCTTTTGAAAAGGAGCCTGAGGCTTTTGTGCTTACCCAAAAGGATTTGTTGCAACACGGTTTTGAGCAAAGTCCGGCTCTTTTTGAGGTGCTTTTGGCGGAATCCACTGTGGAAGGGGTGATGGGGATGGCCATGGTGTACACCAAGTATTCTTCGTGGCGCGGGCCTTGTCTTTTTTTGGAGGATTTGGTGGTTCGCCAAGCACATCGCCGCAAGGGTGTGGGTCGTCTTTTGGCCGAGGAGGTTTTTCGCCTGGCCGCTGACCGTAAAATGGATCGGGTGGAATGGATGGTTCTGGATTGGAACGAATCCGCCCATACCTTCTACCGTGCATTGGGCGCAGACCAACTCCGGGACTGGTGGCCGTATCGGTTAAGTGGCTCTTCCCTTCAAAGATACCAATCGGCCTAAATTCGTCCCATGCGTGTTTTCAAATTTGGGGGCGCATCGGTTCAAGATGCGGAAGGCATCGCCAGGGTACACCGATTGGTTTGTACCTACGGCGAAGGCCCCTTGTGGATTGTGGTTTCGGCCATGGGCAAAACCACCAACCAACTTGAAACCTTAATTCAGGCTGTTCATTGTCAACAGTGGCCGGGGGCCATGGAAATTGTCGGGCAATTGCAGGAAGCGCACGAAGCTCGTATCGCCCCGTTGGCAGCTAATGTTACGGAACATCGCCGACTTCAAGGTGTTTTGGAACAGTGGATATCCAAGCTGAAGACGGATCTTGATCGTTTACGGGCAGAGAAACTCCCTTACAATTGTCTCTATGACCAAATCGTGGTCTATGGGGAATTGATTTCGACGGCGTTAGTATCGGCTTATTTTGAAATCCAAGGGTTTGTGCATGCTTGGGTTGATGCAGGGGCTTTGCTGGTAACCGATGCGACTTGGCGGGATGCGAGAATTCAATGGGAGGCAACTGTTTCAAAGGTTAAGGCCTGCCATGCGTTACATAGCTGCGAACCGAGCCAGCCATCTGGGGTCTGCGTGCTGACCCAAGGCTTTATAGGGCAAGATGCCGCGAGCGGCCTGCGGACTACTTTGGGTCGGGAGGGTTCGGACTTCACAGCCTCGGTGCTGGCCTATGCCCTGGATGCTTCGGAAGTTTGTGTTTGGAAAGACGTGGCGGGTGTGATGGATGCGGATCCTCGTTTGTTTCCCATGGCAAGAATCCTGTCTAAGTTGAGTTACCGCGAAGCGGTGGAGATGACTTACTACGGGGCGTCGATCATCCATCCACGGACCATTCAACCTTTGCAGAACAAGGGGATTCCATTGATTGTTCGTTCTTTTTTGGAACCTGATCAGGGCGGAACGGTGATTGAGGAGCATGGGGATCGTGATCATTTCAGTCCTTGCGTCATCGTCAAGAAAAATCAATGTTTGTTGGAATTGGTTTCGAAGGATTTGTCGTTTGTGGGGGAGGAAGGTTTGGCGATGATTTATAAGGCCTTGTATGACCAAGGGCTCAAGGCGAATTTGGCCCGGCATACGGCCGTTTCGTTCAGCCTCTGCGTGGACAACGACCCTTACAAACGTCTTCCCGTTCAAGAAGTCCTCGATTCGGCTTTCGGTATTCATATCACCGAAGGTTTGTCTCTATGGACCTTGATGCACCAATCCGATAAGATGCGCAGCGGTCTGCTTTCTGGCAAACAAACGTTATTTGAACAACACTTGGGTAATGTCTATCAGTATGTGGTGGTGGATTAGGTCGTAAATCTTTATGTTATGTTCATGAATTATCCGAACGCAAACCTATTCGACTGGAGGGGAGCTATCCGAAATTTATTTTTGATAATTTTCCATTCTATGAACTTTAATTTATTCTGTAGAATATTAATTATCAATATTTTAATTTTGATTAGTTCCAAGGGGATGATCTTAGGGCAAGAGTTGATGGAGAAGCAGCGGGTGAGGCCTCTGCGCTGCGGACATTCCTTGTTGATAGAGCAATTGCAAAAGGACAGCGTTGCCTACAAGCAATATCAGGAACTTCGTCAAAGGAGGAATGGGGGCATGACGAACGATGGCGTTACCCCCGAAACGGTGGATTCCTTGATTCGCATTCCGGTGGTTTTCCACGTGATGCACCGGCCTGAGGATACCGTGGTCGGTCAGGAATCTAATATTTCGGATGAACAAATTCAAGCCCAGATGCTGGCGCTGAATTATGATTTCCGACGCAAGGCAGGGACCAGGGGCTTCAATACCCATCCAGCAGGCGCGGATACCCGCATCGAATTTGTGTTGGCGGGCCGTGATCCTTCCGGGGCCTCGCATAAAGGGATCAACAGGGTTCCCTACGCTTTGTCCAATGCCCATCCTTACGGATCCTTGGACCTCAAAGATTTATCGCGTTGGCCCGCGGATCGTTACCTGAATATCTGGGTTGTTGGTCAAATTACTCTGGGTATTTTGGGTTATTCGTACCTACCGGCGATGCTCGTTGGGGATCCGGATCTTTTACGCAAAGACGGCATCGTCTTGGGGTCAAGGATGGTGGGTTCGGTGGATTTCAAGCCCGGGGGTAAGGCTCTTAATCTTCACGAAATCTATGCATACGGCAGGACCTTGACCCACGAAATGGGGCATTACCTAGACCTCTACCATACCTGGGGGGATGGGGATTGTTCGGTGGATGATGATGTAGAAGATACCCCCAATTGCAGTGGGCAATTGTTCGGTTGCCCTACGACAGCCCCCGTGGATTGTCCACCTGCTCCACCCCGTATGATTGCCAATTACATGGATTATACCGATGATCGTTGCATGAATATTTTCACCTTGGGGCAAAAGGCAAGAATGCGAGCAAGCCTGACTTCCATGTACCCCTGGCGTGCCTCCTTGACTTCCCAAGCAAACTTGTTGGCGACAGGTTGTGCCGATAGTACGGTTCCCCGCGTTGGGTCTTTACTTCGTTGGGCATCGGATACCCTCGTTCGTGTCAACGATACCTTGGGCCTTGGGGAATGGATTCGTGTTTTGGATGTCAACGGTTTGGGGAAAGACTCGGTGGGTTTGATTTTGCAACCTGATGTTACAGACCTTGCGGGCCTTAGAGTCCTGACCTCGAATCCGGAGTCGGATGCTTTTGGTTATGTGCGCTTTCGTGCCCTGTCGGGTCCCAAGCCTGCTTGGAACCGTATGCAGGCTACCCTCGCTGATACCACTGTTGGGACGAGACCTCAAAGCCCGACTTTGTTGCTGGAATGGTTGAGCCGAGCAGATGCTTCGCTTTATCCTAACCCGTTCACGGATGCAATGTACCTCCATTGGGAGGGCCGTGATTCCGTTTCCTTCCTATGGACGCTCCAAGACATGACGGGGCGAAGGGTGCAAGAAGGTCGATATCAAGGTCCCGCCTTCTGGTCTCCGGAGGTTCGAACATGGCAGCCCCAAGCTTACCTGCTTCGTTTGGAATGGCCGTCCGGCGTTGTTGAGTATCGCCGCATTATTAAGCGGTGATCATTTTTATTCTCCAGAATATTTGACGCCATAAAAAAGCCCGGACGAGCCGGGCTTCTTTGTGCGTCAACAAAATAATTGAGCAGACCTTAGTTGGCGGCTGCGCTCAATTTGATTTTGAGATCCACGATATCGTTGATGAATTTGTCGCCTAGATTTTTGAAGATGTTCTTGGAACCGTAAACGACGCCCCATTGGGTGCGATCGATGCTGAGAGAGCATTCGGCAGTACAATTACCGTCGGCAAGAGCTACCTTGGCCGGGAAGCTTACCCCTTTGGTAGCACCTTTGAGAGTCAGGTTACCTGCGATGGTGTGGGTATTGCCCAAAGAATCTGGTGAAGCCAAGGTAGTTACCGTTGAAATAACAAATTTGGCATTGGGGAAAGAATCGGTTTGGAAGAAGTCCCCACTCTTGAGGTGTCCAGTCAGATCTGCATTTTGTTCGGCATCCGTAATGTCAAGCACTTTGAGGCTGTTCATATCGATGGTGAATTCACCGGCCGAAATGTTGTTGTTTTCCACAAAAAGTTGACCTTCGCTGACGGTGAAGGTGCCGTTGTGTTTACCGGTAGGTTTGACGCCGACCCATTCGACAATACCTGAAGAGACCGCAAGGGTGTCCGCGCCTTGACCGGCTTGGCCCTCAGCCATAGGGTCGGTGGTCTCGGAGGCGTTGTTGTTGCAGGCACTCAGTCCCATGGCGAGGGCTCCTGCGGCGATGAGGATGAAGTTTTTGATCATGGTTTTGGTTGGTTTAGGGTATGATAAAGAGGTTTTGTTTTGAGTAACCTAAAAGTAGGGATTTTGTTCATTCAATTTGGGTGGAAGAAATCAAATAAGTTGAAAAAGCAGGTGAGCCTAGGACTTTTAGATTGGATATTTGAATAAATGGATATATAAAGTCAGAATACGATCTAATTTTAGTTTTGAAGCTAATTTGTATTAAATGCCAATCTAATGAAAAATAAACCCACTTTCGTTGAAATTCTAACTCTTGTTGTTTGTGGCTTAACTTCATTTTCTACTGTAAACGCGCAGGTTCCTGGAAAGATGAGCTATCAGGCGGTGGTACGCAATTCGACGGGGGCCTTGGTCACGAATAGCTCGGTTGGGGTTCGGATTAGCATAATACAAGGCACAGCATCGGGAAACGCTGTTTTCACTGAGGTGTACAGTCCTTCCACGATGACCAACTCGCAAGGCTTGATATCGTTGGAAATTGGTTCGGGTACACCCCAAGTTGGGACATTCGCAGGGATAAATTGGGCTGCCGGGCCATTTTTTCTTCAAACCGAGGTGGATCTCAGCGGGGGTAGTAATTACCAGGTCTTGGGCACCCAGCAATTATTAACGGTGCCCTATTCATTCTATTCAAACAGCAGCGGTGGTCTGAGCTACCCCGGAGGAACAGCCAGCTTGGCCTCTACAGGGAACGGTATTTTGTATTTATGCAATGGTATAATCCAAACGACCCCTTGTTTGCCTTCAGTTTTGACCAGTGCAGCTTCAGCAATCACATCAACAGGAGCCACAACGGGGGGTAATGTAACGGCCGACGGAGGAGCCTCGGTCACGGCGAGAGGAGTGGCGTATGGCACGGTCCAGAACCCAACCACGGCCAATAGTACTACGAGTAATGGAACAGGAACTGGAGCATTCACCAGCA
>VHAW01000004.1 GCA_016872225.1 Sphingomonadales bacterium
GGCCTGAAACCATCATGGCCGATACGGCGATTTGTGTTCATCCGGAGGACTCGCGATACCAACACCTTGTAGGCCGCAAAGCGATGATACCTCTTATTGGCAAGGCGATCCCGGTGATCGCCGACCCCTATGTGGATATGGAATTCGGAACCGGATGCCTTAAAGTAACTCCAGCCCATGACCCTAACGATTATTCCTTGGGATTGAAACATGGCCTGGAAGTGATCGATATACTGGACGACCAAGGCAAGCTAAACGAAAAAGCCCAAATCCTCGTAGGCATGGACCGCTTCGAAGCGAGGCGTGAAATCTTACCCTTGCTTGAAGCTGAAGGAGCCTTGGTCCGTTGCGAGCCTTACACCTCGTCAGTTGGTCATAGCGAGCGCACTCACGCTGTAGTGGAGCCCAAACTCAGCTTGCAATGGTTTGTCAAAATGCAGGAAATGGCCGATCCCGCCCTTCAAGCCGTAAGCAATGGGGAAGTTCGTCTATTTCCGGACAAATTCATGGCTACCTACCGTCATTGGATGGAAAATTGCCGGGACTGGTGCATCTCCAGACAATTATGGTGGGGGCATCGCATCCCGGCCTGGTATTCCCCCGACGGACAAACATGGGTGGCGGAAGATGTCCACAAGGCCGCCGAATTGACGCAAGGCCTGTGGACGGTGAAGGATCTGGCCCAGGATGAAGATGTGTTGGATACCTGGTTTTCTTCATGGCTTTGGCCACTCTCTGTTTTTGATCCGGATTTTATTCGCCAACACAACCTCAACCAAGAGCCCAACCGGGATTTGGCCTATTATTACCCCACCTCGGTGCTGGTCACCGGTCCTGATATTTTGTTTTTTTGGGTGGCCCGCATGATCATGGCTGGTCAGCGATTCCATGGTCAGGTCCCCTTCCGGGATGTATATCTCACCGGAATCGTACGCGACAAACAAGGTCGTAAAATGTCCAAGTCTTTGGGTAATTCAGCTGACCCTTTGGACTTGATCACCCAATACGGCGCCGACTCCCTTCGTATGGGTTTGCTCTTTTCCTCGCCGGCCGGCAATGATTTGTTATTTGATGAAAGCCAACTGGAACAGGGACGTCATTTTGCAAACAAATTATGGAATGCACACAGGCTTTTGCTGACTTGGTATGAACAGGGCCCGTCAGACCAAAATACCGGCACCGAACAGGCCGAGGCAATCCGATGGTTTGACCAACGTTTGGCGACAACCCAAGCCGAATTGGAACAAGCCTATGCGCAGTATAAACTTTCGGAGGTTATTCGATTGATTTACAAACTTATATGGGATGACTACTGCTCGTGGTATTTGGAGATGATCAAACCTCTACCTGGCCAAATCATATCATGGCCGGTCCTACGACAAAGCGCGGAATTTCTAAGGGACTTGCTTGCTTTGCTGCATCCAGTGATGCCCTTTGTGACGGAAGAACTTTTCGAACGCATCCAACCGCTTCGAGATCCGCAACGAAGAGTCCTTGACCAAGAATTTCTCTGCCTTTCGCCTTATCCTTTAGCGAGACCAGTGGATAAAGCCTATTTAGATCAAGCCGGTTTGGCCTTGGATTTGGTAGTCGCTATTCGGCATTTTAAAGGGCAAAATCAACTCGGTTCCCGCCATGCCATGACCCTCTACCCTGAAAGCGGCCTTGATTTCCTCCGTAATTTCGAACCCATCCTGCATCGATTAACTGCGGTGAACCTGGATTTTGGAACTACAGCCTCTATCGGCAAAAAGCATCTTTCAGCCTTGATGTGCGGTACCCGCAAAGTAATGCTCGACCCCGGGGTAGAACTCAACAGGGGACAGGCCGTGGAGCAGCTCCAAAAAGATTTGAAATACCAAAAAGAATTCCTTCAATCGGTCCGAGACAAACTCCAAAATCCTTCATTCAACTCCAAAGCACCGCCTCAAGTCTTGGCCTTGGAACAAAAGAAGGAACAAGATGCCCTCGACAAAATTAAAGCCCTTCAGGAAGAACTCCGGCGTTTAATACCGGACATGGGGTGAAAACGCTGCACCACTTCTCGCAGATACTCGCGACTTAGGTGGGTGTAGATTTCGGTGGTCAAAATGGATTGATGTCCTAACATTTCTTGCACGGCACGAAGATCGGCGCCAGCCTCCACCATGTGGGTTGCGAAGGCATGACGAAAAGTATGGGGGCTTACTTGTTTGCTGATTCCGGCGAGGCCAGCTTGCTTTTTGACCAGCAAGAACACCACCATACGGGTCAGTGTCTTTCCATTGCGGCTCCTGAAGACCGAATCTTCATGACCGGTCGCCGCGACATGAGGTACGAGCCCCTGTTCAAGATACAATCCTAATTGTGTGCCTGCATGCGAGCCCAACGGTACCAACCGTTCCTTGTTGCCTTTGCCCCGTACCCGAATAAGGCCCAAATCAATTTGTACATCGCTTCGTTTAAGGCCCACCAACTCACTGACTCTGAGACCACAAGCATACATTAATTCCAACATACACCGGTTACGATGACCCTGGGGCTCGGAAAGATCCACCATCTCAATCATGCGATTTACTTCTTCGATACTCAGAACCACGGGAAGCTTACGTGCTAAGCGAGGCAATTCAAGCAACGAAGCGGGTTGATGTAAAGCCAGTCCCTCTTGCTCAAGGTAGAGGTAAAAGGCCTTGATGGCTGACAGCATTCGTGCTTGGGTGCTTGCCTGCAATTCCAAACCGTGCAAGTCCGCCAACCAATTTCTCAAATCTTTTTGAGTGAGCTCTTCCGGAGACAAGAGGGCCCGGGTCGCACTGGATTGAGCCCATACGCCTAATTGATAAACATCCTTGAGGTAGGCTTCCAAGGTTAATGGAGCCAAAGATTTTTCCAGGCCCAGCCAGGCGCGAAAGCCTTTGAGGAACCTTTGCCAAGGAGACCCAAGGGTCGCCCATCGGTCATCTTGTCGGCGGATAAGTCCGGTGGAAAGTCCCTGCCTCATAGGCTACCTTTGATTTCATGAATCCTATTCATGTGCTAATCCTCAATGGACCCAATTTGAATATATTGGGGCGTAGAGAACCCGAAATTTACGGCCACATGGGGATGGATGCGATTCTTGAGGAATTGCGCAGAGAATTCCCTGAGGACCGCATTGATTATTTTCAGAGTAACCACGAAGGTGATTTGATCGACATCCTGCAAGCATGCGATCCGAGTACGGGATTTGTTCTGTTGAATCCTGGAGGATTAACCCATACCTCGGTTGCTTTGGCGGATGCCGTTGCTGCGATTGAAATTCCAGTTTTTGAAGTGCACCTCAGTCATCCACCCTCCAGGGAAACATTTCGCCATCCCTCTTTTATCTCCGCCCATTGCCGAGGCTGCATCAGCGGCATGGGATCAGAATCGTACCGCTTGGCCTACCAAGGTGCACGGCTTATGATCACCAAAGCTTCTAAGGAGATTTGAGGGTAAGGCTTTCAACAAAACCTCTTAACTTCACAGCCATTTGCCGCCTACCAGCATCACCCATCGCTAAATAAGGCCATATTCGTCCCAACCATACCCCGCGCAACCTGCTTAAGGGAATCCAAGGCAAGGTGGTTTCCCTACGAATTCTCATCAATCTTGGGATGCCCCTAAAAAAGGCCCCATGGGCTTTAATCACCGCTATAAAATCACCGAACGATCCACGGCTCAAGAAATACACCGCCGCGAGACCATCGAGCCAAAGCCTTATCCAAACTTTGGGTAGCCATTCAGCAGGCGCAAGATTTTTGGCGATGGTAAACAAAGAATTTCGAAAATTCAGATAGGTTTTGCGAGAACTCCCATACGACAGCGACCCACCGCCCCAATGATATATGACCGCTTCGGGACAGGTCATCAACGCATGGCCGGCTCGCTGCAATCGCCAACACAAATCAATTTCTTCCATATGCGCAAAATAGCTCGTATCCAAACCACCGCATTCCCAAAAGGCCTTGGATCTCACGACCATGCACGCCCCACTGACCCAGAAAACCTGACGCGGCTTATCGTACTGGCCATGATCTGTCTCTAAATCCATAAAAATTCTTCCGGCACAAAAAGGATACCCCAAGCCATCCACCATACCCCCACCTGCCCCAGCATATTCAAATTTATCCCTATCCCTGTCCGATAGAATTTTGGGCTGCAACGCCGCAGTTTCCGGGTGCGATTGCATGAAGGTATTCAGATGCATTAACCAATCAATGCTAACCTCCACATCTGAATTCAACAATACATACACATCCGCTTCCACCGCCTTCAATCCCTGCATATACCCGCCGGTATAACCTTCATTTTTGTTCAATTGTACTATTCGCACCTTATTTCCTGAATAGGATTGAACCCAATTCACCGAGTCATCTGTCGAGGAATTATCCACCAGAACACAATCCCAATGATCGTAATTTGTTCGCAAAACGGAAGGCAGATAGCGGCGCAAATGAGCCAACCCGTTCCAATTCAGAATCACCACCGCAAAATGCAAAGACCTGCTCATCGTATAGCGATTGCCAAATTAAGAGGTTCGTTTGAAAGAATCATAAAATTCATTCCTCTGGAAAAGGTTTGCGACCTTCCTGCCCAAAATAATCGTCCGGGACCTTGTTCTGCCCATCCAAACCCAATACCGCATTTAATTTCCACCGCCTATGGGTCCATAGCCAAAACGCAGGGGCCGCATAAATTTGCTTCGAAAGGGAAGCCATGTACCAATGCATTAGCGACCCGTGTTCATCCTTGGACCAATCCTGCGGTGGCAAAACAAAGCGAATGGCGTAGGACCCCCTCTGAACAAGGGGCCGAATACTGATCCAAACGGGGGTAAGTCCATAAGTTCTGCACAATTCTTCAGGCCCTTGATACACCGCCGTGGGTTGATCCAAGAAATTGCTTGAAATCCAACGGCTAAGCGATGTGGGTGATTGATCTGCTCCCAAATACAAGGCAATGGGTTGAGATGGTGAAGGCAGTTCTGCAGCAAGGCAAGTTCGCAATTCTTTGAGCGCAATCGGCAAGACATGTCGTTTTGACCGCCATCGCAGGAGCCAATTTTCGCCGGCGCTCCATTGAATCGGCTTGTAAACAAACCATAAACGATGTTCAAAGCGAGATCCCATGGCTTGAGCAATCCACTCCCAATTTCCGTAATGCGATGTCAGCAAAACCAACGATTGATTTTGGCTCGCCAAGGTTTCCATAACCTCAGGATTTTCCCAATGGATTTTATGCTTACCAAAATCCTTGCTACCCAAGGAAGACCATATCAAATCCCAAATCAGCCCTCCTAAAAAATCATAGAAATCCCTTTCCACCGCAAGGCGTTGGGCATTGGTCCAATTCGGATAAACCCTGAGCAGATTGGCCCGAACTACCTCGCGTCGATACTTCCAAACAACCCGCAAAAAAAAAACCAATATTTTTCTCAAAATCTTATTGGTTGCGAAGGTGGTCGTCCAAGTGTGAACCAAAATGCCCTCTGTTCAAGCTGTTATCCAGATTTTGGAACGGCGTAGTCCGGCTGAACAATTGTAAACGCCATTGCGGATCCGAATTCTCCCCAAAGGCATCAGAATGCAACAAAGCATAATCATTAGTCACCATATCGGGATTATAGAATACAAAACGAACGTTTCGTTGCCCCTTGATTTGATAATACCACCATACTTCGTAGGGGAAAGCCGAGGGCTCGTTGTCGATAATGGTTCGAGTGTTGGGCGGGCCGTATTGCAAATAAACCCTGCCCCGCTCCGTCTCGTAGCCTGGGGTAATCCGCGACGAAAACAAAGAAAGAGTTTTGATAACCTCCTGCTGATAATCAGACCATTGAGAAACAACCTGAGCAGGGCCGAAACGTTGCTTCCAGAAGTATTGTATGAAATACAAAATCGCTGTCTCATCAAGGGGATCTTGGTTATTTAGTCGGTCAAGGGTAAGGCGCTGATCAGGGTCGCAAATCGGACGCAAGGACGCCAGCTGCCTCCGTTTACCCTTCGGGTCCAAATGATTCAAGTATTGTTCCCATTCATACAATTCCAAGCCCTCAAAGACCTTTTGGATATTTCCATGGGTTCCTGATAGGCTGTCGGTGGGAACGGCCCCGGCCCAAACCAAAGCCGACCAAATTTCAAGAGGCTGGATACGTCGCTGTACCACGGAGTTTGCCGAATCCCTCAACTCAAGAATGAGCGAGTATTTGCCGTCTGCCAAATCGGTCAAAGGCCATGCCCCCAAAAATCCTTGTACAGGCTTGGCAGGATCTAAACGCAAATAACCTTGACGGGACCCAACCACTTGGCCTTGTTCGTCCGAAAGCGAATACACCAACAGGTAACGTGAGGACCTAGGACTATCTAAATGGACTTCAGAATAAAATCCTAGGGTATCAGAACGACGTTGAAAAATCGCATCGGACTTTACCAACAAGCGATACCCACCGCGCACCCACTTTGATGAGGACGTTGAACGTTGCCAATCATGAAGCAGGACCGGTTGGCTCACATGGGGCAAAGTGACTACGCTGTCCACCACCAATTCTTTGGAGAGCACCGCTTTGTCAAGGGAATCCATCATACTGATGGCCCTAACTTCAAGACCATACCGACCTGGAGCCATATAAAATCGCTTCAAATCAGCCCAATCGGATCGGTACCCTTGCATGGAATCCAAAGTAGGTTTTCTCAACACATATTTATCAAAGGCTCTAATCCCCTGATGGTCGTAGATCATGATTTCAATTCGCACTGCTTCCTCCAGGCCTTCAGACTTCCTTTTCAAGGCGTCAGCGGTCGTTTTAAATCCAGCGGGACGTAAATACAAAGTCAGATCCACATAAGGCCCTGATTCAGGATGTCGCCACTGGGTGGGCACGCAAACCAATTCCATGGCGGAAACAGCCGGAATCCAGGCGACCACGAAGCATAAGACTTGCAGTAGTTTTGTCATTTTCCGTAAGGATTCACGTGAACCAGCCTGCAAAATATCCAATGCCTTTGCATTGCTGGCCTGATTTGCCTCTTATGGCAAAAATAATGCACAGCGGCAGGGTCTGCTTTGATCCGCAAATTCCCTTTGCCAAGGCCACCGGAATGAACCGTTACCGTCTTGTGGACGCACAAGGTGAGGTCATGATGAGCCTTCCCATTCATGGGGGGCGTTCCCATCATCAAGCCCTGGGCGAAGTTCGACTCGCCATAAAAGAAGGCCGTCAAAGGAGCGAATGGGCTACTTCCCATTGGCGACGTATTCAGAACGGTTACCGAAGAGCCCCTTTCTTTGAATATTTGGAAAATGACCTCCGTAACCTCATCCTGGAACCCGGGAATCATTTGATGACGTACAGTCTGCGCGTGCTTGCATGGTTACTCCACCGTTTGCAAATCGATGCCCAAATCACGGAATCTGCAGACAAATACCCCTTGAATGAACCCTGGGCAGTGCTCCTTAAACAAAGGGTATGGAAAACTCCTCGATACTACCAGCAATTTGAAACCCAAACGGGATTTATTCCCAGTCTCTCGGTCCTGGATTTGCTTATTCAATGCGGACCCCACGAAAGCAAAGCTTATCTGGATAGGTACCTTGATCTAAACTCAAGTAATTTTGAGCCTTTCCATTGAATCCATGCCCTATCGTTATTGCATCCTTTTAGCCCTGCTCTTGTTCCCCTGGATGGCCTCCGGACAATTTGAAGAAAAAAGTGTTCAGGTGGGTCAAATCGGCCTGCATCTTACCAATGCCGGTACCATTGGTCGACCCAATGTGCGTAACGAACCACAAGGCCTTCCATCCATGGAATATCCTTTGAATTCAGGAGTGGAACACCTATTCGAAGCAGGGCTATGGTTAGGCGCACAACGCGGGGGTCAGCTCTCCGTATCCACAGCCTCCCTGGATGATGCTTCGGGATATGCGGCAGGGAAAGCTGGCTTTGAATTCAGTCCTCTACCAGGCTGGCCGGTTTTGGAAAAATCCAGTTTGCCAGGAAATGCCAATTACTCCTTGACCGCCTTGGCCCATCAGGAATTTGAAATGCATTTCACCGACTCCTTGACCTATGTTCCCGGATCTGGCCAACCCATCGCCAACCATTTACTCCCTTTGCAAGCCAAAGTCCGACTCAACAGCCTGGCTTGGAATTTTCCTTTTGCGGATTACTTCGTGGTGCTCCAATACAAAATCACCAACCTAGGACCGCTCCCTTGGGATTCCATGTACACCGGGATTTGGAGCGATCTGGTGGTACGTAACGTCAACGTAACCAATGACCGAGGGGGGGCTTTTTTCAATAAAGGTTCCGTAGGCATTGAGGATAGCCTGCAGACCATTTATGCATTTCATGTTACAGGCGACGACGCCGGCTTTGCAAATTCCTACGGAGCCATCCAATACCTTGGCGCAGAACTCAACGGCAAATTTTATCATCCACTATCCATTTCTTCTCCAGGATTCAAGGTCAATCCCAATTATTGGATTTACAACCAGATGGCACCCACCTCCGATTTGCTACGTTATGATCGGCTTCGCAATCGCGGAAATTTCAGTCCTTCCGCCAATTTGAATACCCCCGGCAATCGGGTTCAGCTCCTTGGTAGTGGTCCATTTGACCGTGTGGATAGCGGGCAGACCCTTACCTACTACGTGGCTATGGTTTGTGCTCCAAGACTAAGCGACCAAACCCAGGATTCCTACTTTGCCAGAACCGATTTGCGCAAGAATCTCGGGTGGGCCCAGCGCACCTTCCTCGGCGAGGATATCAATGCCAACGGCCTTCTCGACTCCACAGAAGATCTTAACGGGAATTCAATTTTGGACCGCTTTGTTTTGCCCGAACCCCCAAACCGACCTGCCTTTCGATCCGAATTCACCGGCGATGGTATCGATATCTATTGGGACGATAGAGCCGAGCGTTCGGTGGACCCCATTACCAAAGAAAAAGATTTCGAAGGTTACAAGCTTTACCTCAGTAAGCCGGGTGACGACCGTTTTCCGGATGCCGTATCACGCATGAACCTTATTGGTCAATGGGATTCCGCAGGGAATGCCGTTGGTTTCAACAATGGATTTCAGCCTATAAGGCTCCATAATCCTCGTTATTTTGAAGGCGATACCACAACGTACCGCTACCGGTACCGTTTGGGTAATCTATTATCCGGTTGGCAGTACCTCTGCGTCATCACCGCCTTTGATCGGGGCAACAGCAGCGTAGGTCTGGAGTCCCTTGAAAGTTCCAAAGCTTCTTCTCTGCTACGTTTGTTCCCAGGAACCCCGGCGGATACCCTCGATCGCGAATTGAAGGTGGGCGTATACCCCAATCCGTACCGACTAGGGGCTGCCTGGGACGGCAGCAATGCCCGTTCTCGCAAAATCTACTTCCATGGTTTGCCGGCACGATGCATGATCAAGGTCTTCACCCTTGCCGGCGATCCGGTAGCAGTCTTGCAACATAACCAAAGTGATGCGTACAACGGCAGCAACATTCAGTGGTTTAGCGAATACGCTCCAGATTCCGGGCAAAGCAAATTAGCCGGAGGTGAACATGCCTGGGATTTGTTATCCGATAGTAAACAAAGTGTTCAAGCAGGAATCTACTTATTCAATGTGACCGACTTGGATCAAGACAGGGTTTTTAACGGACGCTTTGTGATTGTTCGCTAGAAACGCCCTCTCCATTCGTTGAACCCTTAAAGGGTTGCTTGTTCCTCAGACTCTTCAAATTCTTCGGAGTCACGCTGGACCTCGCCTCCGGTAGCTTTTCTATCCATCAAAGCCATTTCCAAAACCACCACTTCGGTATACGACCGACGGTTTCCCTCTTTATCAGTATACGAGCGGGTGTTAAGTTTGCCGTCAACCACCAATTCTGACCCTTTGTGGAGAAGTCGCTCGCTAATTTCGGCCAATTTTCCCCAAGCCACGAGCTGATGCCATTGGGTCTCGGCAATTTTTTCGCCCTGATCCCCGTAATAATAGTCGTTGGTGGCAAGGCTGAAACGAGCCATTTTACGACCGCTGCTAATTTCCCTGAACTCGGGATCCCGGCCCAGGTTGCCGATTAAACGGACTTGATTGCGAATGTTTCCCATACAATTTTGGTTTAGTGGGTGAATGAAGAAAGAACAGAAACAAAGGTCCGAAGATCTCAAACGCCGTATCGTAGGTTTGCGTTTATCAACCCCTATGCCTCCAAGAACCTGCCTTCTCTGCCAAAGTCCCCTTGAGGGCCGTAGCGACAAAAAGTTCTGTGACGATTATTGCCGCAACATTCACTACCACCAAAACCTTGGAGCGGGTGATCTCAAGGTCAAAAGAATACACGATGTGTTACGTAAAAATCGTAAAATCCTACTGGAGTGCCGCAAATTAGTCGCCGAAGGTCAAACTATACCCTTTGAATCGCTAGAACAGCGAGGCTATCAATTCAAGTACTTAACCCATATGGAGGGTGTTCGGGATGGCCATCCAACGTATTGCTGCTTTGATATGGGCTACATCATTCGAGGGCATTCCGTGGAAATTGTGCAGGTTAAACTCCCTGAATAGGACACCAAGAAGGGGCACTCCAACAAACTTCGAACAGGGTGGCTGATGGGATTCGAACCCACGGCCCTCAGAACCACAATCTGATGCTCTAACCTACTGAGCTACAGCCACCGTTTCTTCTTCAGGGCCTAAGAGCACCGAAAGAACCTGCACCCAGATATCAAGGGAGCAGTTCAAAGATACGCCTTATAGGTCTTTCTAAAAAAGACCATCACCCCCAACGTGTTCCCCACCAACACGAACGAAGTCCAACACGCAATGCCATCTGCTCCAGCAAACTGAAGGGCAGGTCCCAGGCCCAAACCGATGAGCAAGGCCGTACCCCAAGAGGAGAAAAAAGAAACCCGAACCTGCCCCAAAGCCGTGAAATGTTGAACCAGTACATTACTGCAAGCCAAAGCCAAAATGCCTGGAACCAAGGCGATCCATAATCCATGGACTGGCTCATAAGATGAGCCAAGCACTAGGGTAAGCCAAGGAACAGGTAAGAAAACCAACACCGTAACAGGCAGAAGGGTCCAGGATAAGGCCTGCAAGGACCAACGCCAACTGCGACGAATTTGATCTATGCTAAGAGTCCCTTGGTGGGAACTTAGCGTGGACAGGATCACGGTGGAATAACTTTGGGTGATGACCCAGGCACTTTCCGCCACCACTACCGCCACGGAATAGATACCAAGTTCGGCGGATCCCAGCATCGCCATCATAAAAAGATATTGAAGGCGATAAACCACAAATTGCCCAAGATTGGCCGAGGCCGTCCAACGATTAAAGGCCCATAAGGCCTTGCCAACATCGAACAACGACTGACCAAAGCTTGATACTGGTTTATTTTCATAAAAGGCTTGTGAATTATGATGGGAATACGCCTCAAAGCAAGACCAAGCAGCGACTAACACCATCGCCGCGCAATGAATCATCAGAAACAAACTCAAAGACGGTACAACCTGCCCTCCGGCTCGCTGATAGACATACCATCCCCCTAACATCAAGGTTGGTAACAAAGGAATCATCCATCCCACCACATTATCCTTTTGCAAAAATCCACGACCAAGCAACCACCCCCGAACAGCGGCCACTGTGGCATGGAGCCAGGTCAAGAGAACCATCATGACCGCATGCCATGGTGACCATGCCATAAAACCCAACGAAACCGCCCCGACAAATAGAGCGGAAGCCCAGGCCCAGCATTGGGACCAACGCCATAGGACATCCACGGAAGTCCTGCTGGCATGGTAAATCATGCCGGAACCGGCTCCGAAGCCACTGATTAAAACGCCACCATGCACCAAGGCCATCACCATCGTGGTCTCACCCCTCAATACTGGACCCATCCAGGCGGCCGTTAACCACAGCATCCCCATCGAAGTCCCCAACTGAAGGCTTTTGAACAACAATGTTTTCCACAAAGTTTTCATCGCTTGATCCTTTCCATAATGCGAAGGAATTCAAGGCCCACATGCTTGGCTTGGAACAATTCAAGGGATACGTTGATTGCATTCGAACTGTCCATTAAATCATGTGCGTCCTTGGTCGAGACGGAGATGTTGGAAGTGGTGGCAGCGGTATTTTGTTGCAAGGCCTCAGCCCATGATTCGGGTTCATAAATATTCAGTCCCTTCACCAACGGATGCTGGCGATATTGTTCCAATAGTGGTGTATAACCCAGCCATACTGGGCAATTGCATAACAATGCTTCAACGGTCAAGATAGAAAAAGTCTCCCTGAAGCTAGGTAACAAAAGGGCCCTTGCCTGACGAAGTTCTTTGGCCACTGCTGAGCTATCAAGAACGCCTAACCAATCTATACCCTGGATTCCTTTGAAGGCGTCCTGACGATGCGATGGGTATTCCCCGGCAATGCGCAAACGAAAACCCTTCTCCGCCAATCCACTAAGCACCCAAGCCTGTCTAAGCAAACCTGGGTTTTTGACTTCGGCTAAATCCGATATATGCAAAAAGTCCTGCGAGTTTTCCAACAGGACCCTAGGCTCAGAGGACCAAAAATGTTGTTCCACCACATTGGGTAAGACATCAACCCGCAAACCGGGCACTTTGACGCACATCGCTTGGGCAAGCCATGGCGATACCGCGATGACTTTGGAAGCCCTGCGCAATGCTCGATAAACCAATGCCCGCTGCCACCAGGTATAAGGCAGCTTATCCTGCAACCATCCGGACCAATGCTCCACTACCGCAAAAGGAATACCGGTGCAGGCCGCGACCACCGCTGATTTCCAGGACACCTGAGCCACAATCAGGTCCGGAACAGATCCATGATGCGCTTTGTAGGCGGCCCAAAGCGAACGCCATGCCTGGAATTGTCTCCACATGGCCAATAAAACTCCGCCACCGTCCTTATAGGTTTGAACCCAATGCCTTATTGGGGATTCAGGAGAAGTGAGCGGCATTTGACCGTCCCCTTGCATCCAAGAAAGCGGTTGGACCGCCATCAAGTCCACGGTAACTTCCTTACCCTCTAATTGACTCGCCTCGACCAAAGCCTCCGCATGCCGCACAATAAAAATGCCGTTTCCACTACGACCAAATTGCGGATACCAACCCGCCAAAACAAGGATTTTCATCAATGCCTTCAAATTTAGAGGTATAGGGGTATTTTTGGCCCAATGAGCGCGCGAATCCTTGTTTGGTGTAGTGTTTTGACGATTAGCATGTTCCTTGGGTGTCTTGCCACAAGGGCCCAAAACGCTTCACAAGGGTTGGCCAACGACCCGAACACCTTTGAAATCCTTGAGTCCGGAGAAGGCCGCTTTGAAAGAGGGCCAAACGGGACGACCAAAACCCTTAGCGGTGGGGTAGTCCTCAGACACCAAGGCATGGTCTTGCGATGCAACCAGGTCATTCTTTCCGAAGGAGACCGAGTCGCAAAAGCCGACGGCAAGGTGAAACTCAATGGAAAAGAGGGCTTGCAAATTCAATCCAATAAAATGTATTGGAACACATTCGACCATGAAGCATATTTTGAAGGTGATGTACGATGCCGGCAAAATGATTTGTCGCTGGAGACTCCAACCCTTTGGTTCAACAGCACTCGAAACGAAGCCCGATACGAACTCGGCGGCGTGCTACGACAGGGTGCGGTGCGCATTACCAGCCGTTATGGAATGGGCGACCTTGACCGACGCGATTACATCTTCCGCGAGCAAGTCACCGTCACCCATCCGGAAATGGAGCTCCTGACCTCGACTTGTCGCTACATAGCTCAAGCCGATTGCCTTCTGCTCTTGGCAAGATCTCGGATTCATAGCCTTAAAGGAACCTTTGAAGCCGATAGAGGTCATTATCAAATAACAGCTGCCAAGTTGTTGCTATACAGCCAATTCAAGTCCGGGATTGGACCGCAATATTCGGCCTGGGGCATAGTGGATCGAAGGCATTTTATCGTGGCGGATACCTTGTTTATGGACCAAAAGCGGAATATGGCACGCGCTGTCGGCAACGCCCAATGGCTGGACAGCGTAGAACATATCCGTATCAGAGCAGAACATCTGATGATGGATTCCGCATCACGCATGAACCTACAGCCCCCAACCCAAGTGGATTTAAAACGTAGCCGAGGATTCGTGGCCACAGGTCAAGTCTGGCTTAGCGAACAATCTTCGATCGATAGTATGCATTGGATCTCTTCTTCCATGCAAGGATATGCGATGCCCCAACGTGACTCCATGTACCTGTGGACCGACGACAGCTCGGTTTGCCTATCGGACGATTGGATCTTTCGGAGCAACACTATGCGGATTAACCGCGCACTATCCACCATACAAGCCAACGGAAACTTGCTGGCATGGCAAGGGCAAACGCAATTGGAATCCAAAGGAATGTTATGGAAACGAGAGAATGATAGCCTGAGTTTGATGGATTTTGAGGGCAACACTGGACTATGCGAGCTCGCCGATTCCATTCCCTACCCCATGCACCATCAAGCCAGTGGGTCTAAAGCCCAGGCGCGGCTATTGCGCAACGAATTACACACTTTTGAACTCATCGGAAATACCGTCACCTGGTACTGGATGAGAGGGAATGACAGTCTTTGGTCTGCCCTCAATCGAACCGAAGCCGCTAGAGTCTTGTTTGAATTTCAAAATCGCGAACTGTATTCGGCCCGCTATTACGGGGGACCACGTGGCTCCTATCAGCCCATGAGCAAAATCAAAGACCCCTCGGCATTGCTCGAAACGGTGCATCCTCAACCCGCAAGGAGAAAGACCATGCTCGATCTGCTTCAACAACGAAAGCAAGATTTCCCCGACCGAGGTACCATCATCCTTGCCAAAGGGTTACCACCTTGGCCCTAATCACTTCAGGGATTCAATAGCGAGGCACCCGCCTGCGTTGCCCTTTCCCATATCCGTTGGGAAGCATTCCGTAGCGAATCTGCTTGGCTTACAGCCTCCAAGGTTTCCGCGGAACGGTCCGTGGAAGGCCCCGCGTTAATGATCACATTCCAATAAGCCCCTTCCAAAGCCGCCCAAGCCGCTTGCAATCCAACCATGGCATCGGAACGTGAGTTTGGATTTCCTTGTTGAACCATGTGTTCTAACATTGCAAACAAAGGTGAGATGAATTCCATGGTTTGAAGGGGCACCTGAAGAGCACGGAAGTTTGCTTTGGCTATGGCTTCAAGACGATTGGCCTTTTCCGCTTCGGTGGACTTGGGCAGGGCTATGGCTTGCATCACCCCCTCAAAGGCCTTGGTATCTTCGTCCACAGCGCGTAATAATTTATTTTTGATATCCTGAAACGCCTCAGCACGATCGGAAAATGCTGGGGTCTGCGCTTCCCAACCCCGTTTATGAGCGGACAAATTGGCCACCATCGCACCCAGTGCGGCGGCTAAGACCCCCATGTAGGCCGCTACCGATCCCCCACCGGGAGCAGGGGCATCGCTGGCCGTCAAATCCGCAAAAGCCCCCAAAGTCATGGAAACTAAAGGACCATGCGGAGCTTCCATCGCGTATTCAATAATCTTGCGACGAGGGTCAAAATCCCCCAATTGCCTTAAGCCCATGCTTTGGATAGCACATTCAATCAATTCCTCGTGCGATGCTCCGGAGGACCTTCCGGCCTGGCGCATAAAATACCTTCCGGCCTTTAACATGCTTTCAAGTGGAACCAAACCCACCAATTCCGAACCGGTTACCCGAAGGCCCCTGCGATGAGCCGACTCCCACACTGCTTCATACGCCTCGTGCAAATCGGTATCCGCCAAACGGGTCAAATTCATGGAAACCTGGGCCAAACAATATTCCGGAATATACCAACCCACTCCTTTGACGGATTTGCAAGTACCGGGCTGACGGACTGGCTCACCATGAGCATCCAAACGAATTTTCCCCGTCAGCGGATGGCCATCACGGACAATTCGCCCGACTTCCCTAACGTCAAAAGCTACGGAGTTGGCCCAACGCGGTGACACCGTATTCAAATTAACATTGTAAGCAACCAGAAAATCCCTGGCGCCGATCACCGTGGCCCCACAAGACGCATGAAAGGATTCAGGGCCAAAATCAGGTGACCAACGGGGATCCTTCATTTTGACTTCAAGACCTTCGTATTCACCCGCACGGATATCCGCAAGATTACGGCGATAGGCTTCTTTGGCGGAATATTCGTAGAGGTAGACGGGTATTCCCAATTCCTTGCCTACCCTTTCGGCCAACACCTTGGACCAATGCACCGCTTCATCCATGCTCATCCCGGCAATAGGAATCAAGGGGCAAACATCGGTGGCTCCCATGCGGGCATGTTCACCCTTGTGGCTGCTCATATCGATAAGATGGGCTGCCTCGGCGATGGCCCGGTAGGCTGCTTCTACCACCGCTTCCGGGTTCCCGACCAAGGTCATCACCGTGCGGTTGGTCGCCTTGCCGGGATCCACATCCAAGACCCTGGCGCCATCCACAGAGCCCAGAGCTGCAGCGATTTTGTCAATCACATCCGGACGACGGCCTTCGGAGAAATTGGGTACACATTCGAGAATTGGATTTGCCATGGCAATGGGAGCTGGGTTAAGCACAAATTTGTTCAAAAGTAGACCGATGGCCTTGAATTTCCTCTCTAATTTTCCGCAATGAAACACAACCTCCGCTGCCTAACCCTAATCTTGCTGTCTCTCACGGGATTCTCGGCAATCCAAGCTCATGCCCAAAGCGAGACGAAGGGCAACCATCGTGTCCGTCACCCCATGCTCGCCTCCGGTCCTATGCTGGGCCATGCGGGACTCCGCTACGCCTCGGTTTGGATTCAAACCAAAGGGCCTGCAGAGATCTGTTTGGAGTACAAGCTAATCGGAGAAGCCACCGACAGCAGCCGCGAACCATGGATCGCCACCACCGCCATTAGGGAGGGAACTCGTTGCATGCTTACGGAGATTGGCCCTGCCTACACCGCCCTCTTTGAATTGGACAGGCTCCATGAAGGAGCCCGTTATGCCTACAGAATCGTGATGGATCAGGGTGACCGCGATGATTTAGGCGGTCGTGATGCGGATGAAAACGAAATTCTCTTGGCCGAAGGCGTATTCAGTACCCAACCCCATTGGCTGCACCGCTATCCTGCACCGGATTTCACGATCGCCATAGGATCTTGCGGCTACATCAACGATCCGGCCTACGATCGCCCATCGCCATCCTACGGGGGTGATTACCAAGTTTTTGATCGGATTGCTGCGCTGAAACCTTCCGCTATGTTATGGCTAGGAGACAACATTTATTTAAGGGAAGGGGACTGGGAGAGCTTCCACGGCATGGTAAATCGCTACAACCATACCCGGGCCACCCCTGAATTGACCACCTTGCTGGCGACCTGCCCTCAGTATGCGATTTGGGATGACCATGACTTTGGGCCCAACGATGCAACCGGTTCCTGGCCTCTCAAGAAAGAGAGCCTAGAGGCCTTCAAATTATTTTGGGCCAACCCTTCTTATGGAATGCCCGAGTTTGATGGTATCACCTCCGCTTTCCGTTGGATGGATGTAGAGGTATTCTTGTTGGACAATCGCTTTCATCGAAACAACCAAAAAATGCAGGATACGTGTGCACGTCGTATGTTGGGAGAAGCCCAAATCGAATGGCTGGTCGATGCCCTCCAATTCAGTAGAGCCCCTTTCAAATTGGTGGCCAGCGGAAATCAAATCCTAAACAGCCATGCCATCCATGAAAATTACGCCAATTACCCTTGCGAGCGACGTAAACTGCTGGACCGCCTTGCCGAAGAGAAAATTCACAATGTAATTTTCCTCACCGGCGATCGACATCATTCTGAAATTAGCAAATTAGAGCACAAGGGTATTATTTTCTGGGACATTACATCATCCCCCCTGACCAGCGGAATCAATTCCGTCGCCGACAAAGACCGAAATAACCACCGCATACCAGAATCTCTTAGCCTCAAGAGAGGTTTCGCAACACTCCAATTTTCCGGTCCTGCCAAAGAACGCCTACTTACCGCCCGATTCCACGATTCAGAAGGCCAGGTTTATTTTGAATATCCCATTTCCACTGTTGGACCATGAAAAGAAAAACAACCCGACTGATTCATCCAATTCAGACCAAAGAACATGACCGCTTACCGAATTTTGGCGCTGCCAAGACTCCAATTTATGCGGCTTCAACATACATTTTTGAAAGTGCAGAAGCAGGCGCTGCAACCTTTGCTCTGCAACAAGAAAGACCCGTGGAGGGTGAGCCCGCCCCATTCAATTACGCCAGGATGGGGCATCCCAATTTGGTACAAGTCGAAGGGCAATTGGTTGCTCTAGAAGGCAGGTCGGTAGGCCCAATCAGCGAATTGCCCGATGAGGCTTTGGCCTTCGAAAGCGGGATGGCCGCAATCACCACTTCGCTGCTTGCTTTGCTCAAACCGGGTTCTATGTTAGCTTATACCACCCCACTCTACGGCGGTACACGGCAATTTTTGAAAGATTTTCTGGAGCCTTGGGGAATCCACTGTGTCCCTTTGCGGCAGAGTCTCCTGTTTTCTGAACCTAAGATTGCACAAGGCCCCTCGTTGAAAGAACCACCTGAGCACCATCCGTCTGAAGTTTCGCAATGGGCCAATCAGATAAGCGGGGAAATCGGCCGAATCCCGGATCTCCTCTATATCGAAACTCCTGCCAACCCAACCAATCAAATATGGTCTTGGGAATCGCTGAGGAAACTGGTTGAGTATTGGTCAGTCTCCGGAAATAAACCTGTTGTTATGGCCGATAATACTTACCTTGGTCCTTGCTGGCAATATCCTTTGGAGGAGGGGGCCGATTTGGTGGTGTATTCTGCAACCAAATCCATGGGCGGTCACAGCGACTTGATTTGCGGTACCTGTGTGGGCGATGCAACTTTGATTCGTCGTATTAGACCACTTCGCAACAAATTGGGCAATACAGCGAGTCCCTTTACGGCATGGCTCTTGTCACGTAGCTTGGAAACCGTTCAAATTCGCATGCAAGTCGCCCAATCCAACGCACGTTTTCTAGCTGAACGACTACGACAACATCCTGGCGTTCAAAATCTTGCTTATCCCGGTTCAGGGGCCATGATTTCCCTGTGGCTCAATGGGGGTCAAGACCATTGCATTGCATGGAAATTCCTGAATCAGCTTCGGTGTATTCAGCAAGCAGTATCACTAGGAAGCAATGAAAGCCTCGCCTGCCACCCGGCCAGCACCACCCACAGTGGGGTAGATCCCGTGGAACGAAAGGAGTTTCGAATCAGCGATAACCTTGTCCGACTGTCGGTAGGCCTTGAAGACGTGGAAGACTTGTGGGAGGATTTGCAGCAAGCCCTCGAACACGCTTTTCCGCAAACATAATCGGATTGGAAGTAAAGGCCCTAAGCCTTTTGGAGCAAGGTCGCATACATCGTATCTCCTCCCAAAGGGGAAGCATTCAGATAGCGATCAAAAATCAAATTGGCCTCCTTTTTTTCTGAAAGAAAAGCCCGGACCACGTCCTCGTTTTCGCAAACGTAAGCGGAGCAGGTTGCATAGACCAAATACCCCCCAGACCGAACTCTGGACCAAAGGCGTCGCAGCATAAGGCTCTGCTTTTCGGCAAATTTCTGAGGATCCATGGTTGGTCCTAACAGTTGCATATGCGGATGATTCCGCCACGATCCGGAACCGCTGCAAGGCGCGTCCAGCAATACCCCGTCAAATTGCGAGGGAAAGGAACCAAGCTCAGCAGGTTCAGGACTGAGCCAATCCGCAACGGCACGGGAGTAATTACGCCAACCCGCCCTTTGGAAACGACGGGATAATTCCTGCAAAATGGGTTCTCTGGAATCCGTCACAAACCATTGAAGTTCAGGGTGACTTTCGTGGAGCAACAGGGTTTTGCCCCCGGATCCAGCGCAGGCATCCAACCACCGACCAGTCACAGTCTTTGGCATGCATTCGACCAACCTTTGGCAGGACCAATCCTGCATCTCGAACCAACCCTCCTTATAACCTTCCAAGCCACTCAATGCCAAACCCAAAGGCATGGCCCAGGCCTGCAAGGAAGACGCATGATTCAGAGTAAACTTGAGAGGTGCGGACCATCCTTTTTGAAGGATTTGTTCCTCCAAAGCAGCTTCGTAACCTCGTCGAATTCTTAACCAGGCCATCCCAGGAAGCCCTTGTTCGCGTAACCAAGTCTCAACGCTGTATGGCGTGGAATCACCTAGCTGAAAATTCGTGTCGGTAACAATTTTTGGAGAAACCCCTTCGCTGCATGGAAAACCACAATGACCTTGGCCTTCCATCGCGCTGAACACCGAAGGCGCAAGGGTGTAATGATGCTTCAAAAACTCAACCCAAGGGTGCTCTTCCCCATACATCACCGCCAAACCCGCGGCAAGGGCTTGTTCCCAAGGTGCCCAAACCTCCGTTTGCAATACCCGTTGGGCCCGCAGCGCTTGGTACACGCCCATCGACCATTCTCTTCGGTCACGGGAACCCATCTGAGGAAATTTGCGGGCATATTCCCGAAGCAGGCCTCGTAAATCGGAGGCCGCAGTTCTGTTACGGCTGGACCAGAATTGCAAATAGTCCAAGACTTGCCGAGTCCGTAGGGTCCAACGCCCGGACTGTTCGCCTATTCCCATTCGATGGTGGCCGGCGGTTTAGAAGAAATATCGTAAACAACGCGGTTGATCCCCCGAACACGGTTAATGATATCGTTGGAAATTTCAGCTAACAAATCATACGGCAAATGTACCCAATCGGCGGTCATACCGTCTAAGCTGTGGACCGCCCTCAAAGCGACGACGCGTTCATAGGACCTTTCGTCGCCCATCACACCCACCGATTTGACAGGGAGCAAAATCGCCCCAGCCTGCCAAATTTGGTTATACCACCCGCTCCGCCGAAGATGATGGATGTAAATGGCATCAGCTTGCTGCAACAAACCCACTGACTCCTGATCCACTTGACCAAGGATACGAATCCCCAATCCAGGTCCGGGAAAAGGATGGCGATCCAACAAGATTGAAGGAATGTTCAGAGCCCTTCCCACTTTGCGCACCTCGTCTTTGAACAAGGCTCGGAGAGGCTCCACCAATTTCAGTTTCATGCGGGCAGGTAGTCCGCCAACATTGTGATGGGATTTGATCGTGGCCGAAGGACCGTGCACTGAAACCGATTCAATGACATCCGGGTAAATCGTTCCCTGGCCCAAAAAAGCCACTGCAGGGATGGCGTGAGCTTCGCGCTCAAAAACTTCAATAAAAACCCTTCCTATTGCTTTGCGTTTGGCCTCCGGTTCGTTCAAGCCTGCCAGGGCCTGGTAGAATTGGTTTTGGGCATCCACCCCTTTGACCCGCAGACCCAATTGCTGGTAGGCCTCCAGAACATTAGCAAACTCATCTTGACGCAACAACCCGTTGTCCACAAAAATACCGTGCAATCGATCCCCAATGGCTTGGTGCAAAAGCACTGCAGCCACAGTCGAATCCACCCCACCGCTGATCCCCATCACCACATCATGATCACCCACCTGTGCTCGTAAATCCTGAATGGATTGCTGTACAAAGGAATCAGCCGTCCAAGATGGACTCATTTTACAAATTCCCAACACAAAATTTCGTAAGACCTGCATTCCATCTTCACTATGAGTAACCTCGGGATGAAATTGTATGGCATAAACCCGTTGATCCGGCCACTCAAAGGCTGCATAATTCACGGACTCCGTGGAGGCGGTATGCACGGCTCCAGTGGGCAATGCCGTCACGGTATCCCCATGCGACATCCACACGGTGCTTCCCTGACGTATTCCCTTCAGCAAAGGCGATTGGTCCTGACGAGTTAGGTTCAGTTGAGCTCTGCCGTATTCGCGGATCACCGACCTTTGTACCTGACCCCCGCGATGGGCTGCGAGCCATTGAGCCCCATAACATATTCCCAACACAGGCAGTTTCCCAAACCAATCCGGCCACGGCGCCACGGGTGCCTCACGATCGTGCGTGGAGTAAGGAGAACCCGACAAGATTACCCCTCCCCATCCTTCTCCCTCTTCCGGACAATGGTGGTAAGGATGAATTTCACAGTACACCTCTATTTCACGAATTCTTCGCGCAATAAGCTGGGTGTATTGCGACCCGAAATCCAAAATCAAAATTCGTTCCATGGCCAAAATTAAAGATTTAACCTTTACTTTGAAGAAAAATAATCTCCAAGCCTTCCTCCGGTGATCGACCCCCCGCTCAAGCCCTTCGCAGAAGCCTCTAATCTTGAGATCGCTTTGTTTCTGGACCGGGATGGAATCATCAATCATGACCCCGGGGACTATGTCTGCAGACCCGATGATTGGCACTTGTTGGACGGCATCGCCGAGGTTATGCAAGCAGCTCGACACCACGGTTACCGCCTAATCATCATCACCAACCAAGGAGGCATAGGGTTAGGCCGTTACAGCATGGAGGATTTGGATAGAATACACGCCAAAATGCTCGATTCTCTGGCCACGGAAGGCATTCACCCGGATGCTATTTATGCATGCCCCCACCATCCTCGAACCGAGACCTGCCTATGCCGCAAACCTGAACCCCTTATGGTCCAAAAAGCCGTGCATCGCTTCGGCTTGAATCCTACCAAATCCTTAATGATTGGGGATCGGGAGCGAGACCTTGATGCGGCCGCCGGAGCAGGGGTTCCCGGCTATCTGATTCCAACCAATGCAGATTTGCGCCAACTGCAAGGCCCATGGACCGAATGGCTTCGAAGGACTATTATGCTAATTTGCATAACACTGGGTGTACTCGCTGCTTCAACTCATACCATCGCCCAGAAACTCACTGCCCAAGTTTACCTCGATCCTGCTTGTCCTCAGACCATTGCCGTGGTGGATCGCTTGCTGCATCAACAGGAAGTATGGGGTGACCAAGTCCATTGGATTGCGGTTTTCAGCGACCCCGCGCTTCCCGAAAAGGATTGTATCAAATACCTCATGGATCATAATTTGGCCATGGCCTTGCGCAGAGACCCACGGCGACAATACCTGAGTATTTATGGCATTCCACAGCAGCCGTGGTTATTGATCACGAATAACCGTTCTCAGACGGTTTACCAGGGTCCTTTGTTGGAAAAGCCCCTGCCGGCACGGGGTAAATCGGTATGGGAAAATCAACTCCGTAAGCTTGTCGAAAGTCCAATGGCAGGCAACGAAAGTTCCCCCCAAAGACCCCAAGTCAGAGGCTCAGGCTGTCCTGTACGCATGCCTTGACTTTGGTATTTTTAGTTCAGTATAGTTCCTTGGAGCATAACCTCCGACTCCCTACACAGGAGTGATCCCAGATGGACCGGCACGGAGGCACCCACCCACTGAGGATCATAAGCGCATTCCACGCGAATATAATTTGGGGTATAACCTCGCATCCGAAGACCCCTGGTTTGGACCGATCCTAAGCCGCTGAGTTCCGGCTCGGTGTAGGTTTCCTGCTCAAAAAGTACGTTGGCTACCCTACCAGAGAATCCCGTAACAAAACTCTTATGACGCTCCAGACCCCATTCGGTTAAGGCATGATTGCGCTCAAGTCGCTCATGCACGGGCACTACGGGTTTCCAATCTGCAGCCAAGGTACCCGGCCTTTCTGAGTAGGTGAACACATGGAGGTAAGCCAGGGGCAACGATTCGAGAAACTCATAACATTTCAGAAATTCAGATTCCGATTCCCCCGCAAAGCCCACCATCACATCCGCTCCCAAACAAACGCCTTCGAAGGTATCTGCCAATCGAAGGAGGAGTCGCCGGTAATCCTCGGTGGTGTATCGGCGACGCATACGACGCAAAACGGCATCCGAACCACTTTGCAATGGAATATGAAAATGCGGTACAAATCGGGGGCTGTCCTGTAATGCCGCAATCAGGTCATCCTCAAAGAGGTTGGGCTCCACACTCGACAAACGCAATCGCTCCACCTGAACTTCGTTGTGCAACCTGCGAACCAAGGCCGCCAAAGAATGGCCCTGTCTTCGGTCATCGCCTTTACCCCGTCCAAAATCACCCAAGTTGACCCCCGTGAGGACTATTTCTTCCACTCCATCATTTGCAAGATATTGGGCCCTAACCACCACCGAATCCAAGGTATCGGAACGAGCCATTCCTCTAGCCATGGGAATCGTGCAATAGGTGCAAGGGAAATCGCATCCGTCTTGAACCTTGAGAAAAGCCCTTGTACGATCCCCCCAACTTTGAGCAGGCACAAATTGCTTCGCCTCATGGATTGGGGCATGCACTAGCTTAACCCCCGAAGTTTGCAAAGATTGCGCCTGCAGAAGCTCAGGCAATTTCCATTTGGCATCAGTTCCAGCAACCAGATGAACCCCTGGAATTCGAGCGATTTGTTCCGGCTGCAATTGCGCATAACAACCCACCACCACAACCTTAGCCTGGGGAGAATGCTTTAATGCCTGACGAACAATCCGCGCGCATTTGCGATCGGCCTTCTCCGTAACAGAACACGTGTTGATGATGTAAACATCCGCCCCCTGTTCAAAATCAACCGGCTCGTAGCCCCGGTCTTCGAAGGTTTTGCGGATGCTGAGTCCATCGGCATAATTCAATTTGCAACCCAAAGTGTACACCGCCACCTTGGCTTTGCCTGCCTTTAAGTCGGTGGCCTTCACGTTGCTGGAAATCTCCAGATCCTGGCCCAACAAATCCAAACTAAGCCCTTGATCCTCCATCAGTGTTCATCGCACGAAGACGAATGCCGGTAATCACTTTCTTGGTATGCCGTGGAAAATCACCATCCATCATCCACGCGTAATAGGACGGATCTCGGGCAAAAACCTCCGAAACCGATTGGCCTTTGTATTTACCAAAGGCGAATAGTTCCACACCCTTGTCGTTGCGGACAATTCGACCGGCTAAATCCACCGATTTGTTGTTACGAGCCGTGAAGCGATGCAGAAAGTCCACATTGCCCTGCAAATCCTCGTAGCGGTTCAACTGTTGCAACAAAATCAAGCAAGTAGCCCGGGCGTCGGCTGCAGCAGAATGTGCATTAACCAATTCCTCTCCGCAATAGAACCGCAAAGCGGCCTTCAAATCACGGGGCTCTTTCTTGTGAAAAATCGCTTGAACATCCACCATCCGGGCATTGGAAATATCCAAATCTATGTCAATGCGCAACAGTTCTTCCATCAAGAAAGGCAAATCAAAATAAGCCGAATTGTAGCCGGCCAAATCTGCCTGATCAAAAAAGCGAATCAATCGCGGGGCGAATTCCTCCAGGGTGGGCATTCCAACCAAATCCACATCGTAAATACCGTGTATTTTGGAAACTTCCGCCGGGATAGGAATCCCCGGTTGGAGCCTCTGCTCCATCTCTTCCATCGAACCGTCTGGATGTACCTTGACTCCCGCAAATTCAACTATACGATCCTGACCTATGTTCAATCCGGTAGTTTCCAAATCGAAGAATACCAGCGGCTTGCTAAGACTCAAACGCCCTAAGTCCACATTTACCATTCGTTTATCTCCTTTTCCCAAGGCCATGAGGACCATGAACCCGAACTCATCATCAACAAAGGCCGATACGCCGATTGAATGCGGACCCAATCCTGCAGCATCTGAAGGTCTTCAAAAACTTTCAAGTCCTTTCGACCGATGGCCTTCACCAAAAAATCAGCATCAAGGCCTTGTCCCTGTTTTCGGTGGGCCTCCTCCCCGGATACGTACACGGCGGCTACCGCAGGAGCGTCCATACTCCCCTTGTATTCAGGGATAAATTCAGGATTCAGGCTGGAGAAACTATGCAATTCCAGCACCGCCGTAAAATCCGAACCAAATTGTTTCTGAACCGCTTGTACGGAAGCCGCGACCTTCGACGGAGAATGAGCAAAATCCCGAATCACCGTCTTCCCAGACCCGGTGGTCAGTCGTTCCAATCGCCTTGCCGCTCCAGGGAACGACGCAATGGCCTGGTAAAAGTCCACTTTCTCAATACCTGCCATAGCGGTGAGCTGCCGTGCCGCAGCAATGTTATGAATATTGTGTTCCCCGAATACCTGCAAGGGAATTTTACCCAAACTGGTTTTGAGAAAGGTGTACCCATCTTCCACCACATAAGGCGCAGCCTTGTAGGGTCTCAAATCCAAATGCCCTCCCAGCTCCTGCGCCAAACTTGCAAGTAATGAATCTTCTTCGAAATAAATCAAGGAAGACCCCGGTTGAAGGGCAGCGATATAGTCCGCAAAAACCTTCTCGTAGGATGCCTTGGAAGGAAAAACATTGATATGATCCCATGCAATGCCGGTGATGACGGTACCGTGAGGTTGATAATGCATCATTTTGGGCCGCGGATCCAGGGGTGAGCTCAAGTATTCGTCCCCTTCGAGGACCACCGTGGGAGCGGCAGTACCGAGCTGAACCATGCGTTCATAACCCGGCATAGCCGAACCCACAAGGTAATCAAAAGGCCGACGATGGAAACGTAACACATGCATCACCATGGAGGTAATGGTGGTTTTACCGTGGGAACCGGCCACCACAAGTCGTTGCTGCTTGGCTGCCAATTCGCCCACCAATTCAGGAAAGGAATGGATTGTTAAACCCAGTTCCAAGGCTTTGAGCAATTCAGGATTGTCGGCACGCGCATGCATCCCCAGAACCACGAGACTCAAATCCTCTGTAATTCTCGCTTGATCCCATCCAAGACGATCCGGCAACAGCCCTGCCACATCCAATCTACCCCTGGCTGGCTCATCAATTCGATCATCAGAACCCGTGACGCGGTAGCCCGCAACTTGCAAATCCAATGCCAGGTTATGCATCACCGCACCCCCTATGGCAATCAAATGGATCGCATCTCCAGGCTTTAACTTTGACATATCTTGTAAAACTACGAAATCCTTGGCAGGGGTCTTTTGAAAACAAGACGACTTTTCCATGAAACTACAAATTTTACATACCGGGTTCTTCAAGTTGGATGGCGGAGCCATGTTCGGAGTGGTTCCACAGAGCCTATGGGCTGGGTTGAATCCCCCGGATGCACAGAACCTATGCACCTGGGCTATGCGGTGCTTATTGGTTGAAGTAAACGACCGCAAAATAGTCATTGACTGTGGATTAGGCAATAAACAAAACTCCAAGTTTATGGCCCATTATGGTCCGACGAAGCAAGTTTCTATCGCCGATGCCGTAATGGCTGCGGGCTGGCGCAGAGAACAGATCACTGACGTAATCCTGACCCATCTGCACTTTGATCATTGCGGTGGTGCGACCGAACGCGTTGGGAACGTGGAAGAAATTCGAGTCGTTTTTCCACAAGCGACTTATTGGGTCTCCGGACGGCAATTGCAATGGGCTTACCCTAACCCGAACGCCCGCGAAAAGGCTTCCTTCCTGCGCGAGAATATCGAACCGTTGATGCATTCGGGTCAATTGCAAGAAGTGGCCGATGGCCAAAATGCAGCGGGTTTGCCCTGCCTTCATGTGTACGGACATACCGAAGGGATGATGCTCCCTATTTTGGACATGGGTGGCAGTGCGCTTCTGTATTGTGCCGATCTGCTACCATCGATTGCCCATCTTCCCCTGCCCTGGGTAATGGCCTACGATGTAAGGCCTTTGCAGACCCTTACCGAAAAAGCCGAGATCCTTGAACAAGCCCTGCGTGAAAGTTGGTCCCTGTTCTTTGAACATGACCCTCAATACGCCATGGCCGGCCTAACCCGTAACGAAAAGGGTGTTATCGTTGCAGAGAACCCCTCCGAAACGCTGTTAAGCTATCCTTAAGGCTCCAAGTCCCACAAGCGACAAAGACGCTTGTAGATTTCCGTATTGTCCATCATAGCGCTCATCGCGTCAGCCCCAGGGCCGTAGGCCATTACAGGGACCAAGGCGGCGGTATGCTTTTTGGTCGTAAAAGCCAAGCTCATGGTCTGGGCGTCCCGCGTTCCGCCGTTGATGGCCATTCCCCCAGTTTCATGATCCGCTGTCAAAACCACCAAGGTATTGCCGTCTTGGCGAGCAAAGTCCAAGGCGGCACCGACCACCCTATCCATGTCCAGGGTCTCCTTCAATACATAGTCCCCGTCGTTAGCATGACCTCCCCAATCAATTTGCGAACCCTCAATCATTAGGAAGAAACCTGAATCAGCAGAAGAAAATGAGGGCCGGTCCAAATCTTGGCAAGCACGGGTCGTGAGTGAAGCCATGAGACCAGAATCCCTGCCTTCGCTGATGCGCGGTGCTGGACCGTCCCAAATCAAGGCCACCAAGGGCTGCTTGGCGATAGCAGAAGGCGCCTTGAACAGGCCCTCCAATCGATCCATAACCTTGAAGCCCCTTTCCTTGCGCATCTCTTCCAACAGGTTCCGTTGATCCTGCCTGGCCACAAAATGATTACGGCCACCACCCACCAACCAATCCAGTGGAGCCTTGCTTAAATCCAAGGCGATATCTTCATAAAGGTTCCTGTCGATGCGATGGGCCACATAGGACGCAGGGGTCGCATGGGTGACTTCGCAAGTGACAAGAATACCCGTCCGCCGTCCCGTGGCTGCTGCCTTCTCCAAGATGGTCTTCAGGGGCAATGAATCGGGACCCACCCCCACTGCACCGGTGTAGGTTTTGCGCCCAGTGCTCAAGGCCGTAGCACCCGCTCCGGAATCGGTGATCAAGGCATCCGAAGAGGTCGTCACCGAATACCCAAAATGCGTGAAGCGCCCCATGTTCCAAGAACTATCCCCCGCCCCTTGGGTTTGATGCAAATAAGCCGCCGAAACCTGGCTATGCCCCATCCCGTCCCCTATAATCATAATAATGTTACGAGGTTTACCGGTGGCATTCAAGTCGATTCCCCACACAAGGCCTAGGCATGTCATTCCAAGCCAGCATCCTCCGAAAATCTTGTGTATTTTTTTCATTTTTCCATTATTTCTTTAAAAGTCGAAGAGCAAAGGCCTGCAATGCGGCCACGCTCATTGAATCAGTGATGCGACCTTCTTGAATAAGCTCCAGCGCTTCCTCCAGGGTAACCCAAGCGATGCTCAGGTCCTCAGTGCCCTCAGGCTGAGCCTGACCATGGGTGAGGTCGGTCGCTAAATAGATGAGAGCTTCTTCATCCGTCACCGAATTCGAAAGATGCATACGCAGTAAGGGCTCCCATGATTCTGCTTGCAATCCGGTTTCTTCTTCGAGTTCCCGACGTGCGGCCTCCAACGGATTCGTTTCCACAGGGCCACCCCCCTCCGGAATTTCCCAAGAATAAGCACCCAGAGGGTAACGCCATTGCCCCACCAGGGCAATCCGCCCTTCAGCGTCCACTGCCACGATTCCGATGGCTTTGTTGGCGAAGGCCACCACCCCGTAGATCCCGGGCTGCCCATCCGGGCGAACAACCTTATACTCCGTCAATGCAATCCAAGGATTGCGATAAATTTCATGAGCATCCAGCGTTTGCCAGGCATTCTTTCCGTCCTTGAGTAGGG
>VHAW01000005.1 GCA_016872225.1 Sphingomonadales bacterium
CAATCGATGATCACCAAAGCATCTTAGCATAGGAATCGGTCGGTATTCGGAATCCGAAAGGCTTGTTTGACCCGCCACAAATTGGCGAGAATGGGCCTTCCATGAACAAAGCGGTCGAATTGCCAAGCCATCACGGTCAAGGTTTTCATGAAGGATGCCCAAGAGATTCAGGTTGAAACTTAATGCGCGAATTCGATCACTTTCCTTGAAGCGAAGATGACCTATTCCCAAGATATCGAGGGGATTACCGGATAACACCGCCCACATCACCAGGGAAGGCACCATGTCTGGAAAATCAGTAGCACGAATTCGCCAAATCCCTTGTTCCTTGGAGGCTATCGAATGGCCTGCCCCTAACCTCTCGATGGCTTCCGTAGTTCGAATAATCTTATTAAGACCATGGGTTTCCCAAATTAAACTGCATTCTGCCGGATCGATGCAACAAGTCGTTTGAGGGGCCAGCAAAGGCAACAAATCCATGATTATTCGATCTGCCTGTACGCTTTCGCTGTTTAAAAAACAAATTTTCAAACGATGGCATAGAGGAATCACGGACTGCCGCCATATCCAAAAAGAAACTGCACTCCAATCGCCTTCCACTTGATTGAGCGCCACACTAGCGCCAAAATCCCTACGAGTTATCGCTCCGACCGAAAGAATCGATTCACCTTGACTTGAAACAACGCGTGATTGAAAATGACCAGCGGGAAGGTAGCGGATTGAATCGCCATTCCATTCCATATCATAACCCGCGCTTATCATTTCCTTAATAGTTAATTCCAAATAAGGCCTAGAAGATACTTGATGGGAGGGCCAAGAGATAACCCAAGGGGCAGGTTCTTTCGAGGTACTTTCATCGTGCAACAAAGGAGCTACCAAAACCATGGCTGAAATGAATTGGGAACTCATATCAGCATCAAGAACTAAATCTTTTTTCGATAGCAATGATGAACGAATCCGTAATGGCGGGAATCCGTCCCTTTCGAGGTATTCAATTTTAGCACCGCAGGTTAACAAAGCACCGACTAAATCGCCAATTGGTCGTTTATGGGCCCTTCCAGAACCTTTTAAAATTCCCTCGCAACCTTGGGCTACCAAAAAAGCTAAACCAAATCTCATGACTGTTCCAGCTTCACCGGCTTCCCAAACAAAGTCTTCCGCTGCATGCTGCCCTGTTTGACGCTTGGATTCGTACGATTGCACCAAAGACCAGGCATCCTTAACATCTTGGGGCCAAGTGGAATCCAATAGGATAGATTGACCAGCTTTGCCTTGTATCGCTTGAATAAATATTCTCCGAATAAGCTCACTTTTAGATGGTGGCATCGTCAAAGACACTTTAGTTGGAAGCCTTGTTTGACGACCTTGATAAGTCAATACGCTAGGGTAGAGCATCGCTCGTGAATAGGGTTGAAATAAAACCTGTCTATATTAAAGGATTAGACGACCAAATTTTATACAAGTCCATCACCTTGTCGTTCGGAATTTGAACACCGGTTTGACCCAGCCCTACCTTTGCAGGAAGAGCCCATGTTAATTTTCCTGAGCGAGTTTTCTTGTCCTGTAACATAAAATTCCAAATCGTCTTCCAATCCGGAAGATTGGTAAACAAACCCGTCATTGGGCTCAAGGTTTGGATAGCACCCCTGCCCCTAGGTGTATCATTCGTAGGGATGTCGATAAGTTCCGTAGAATGGCGCAAAAGTCCGCTGTACGGAGCAAAAGCACGCAATATTTCAAGAATACGCAAGGCTTCATCTTCCGCAATAAGATTGCTGTGGGAGGCCAATTGCAATTCGAACAGCATGCCCAGCCAAACGGCCTGTCCATGGCTGTAATGTGGCGATGAGGATTCAAGGGCATGGGCCAGGGTATGCCCATAATTAAGCAAACACCGCAAATTGCGCTCATTGGGGTCCTGCTGAACAATTCGAATTTTGACTTGCAAAGCACATTCAATGAGGTCTTGGGTAGGAAGAGGCAGCAACCCTATAGGCACCTGACCTTTTTCGTGTTGGCTACTCCAAAAAGCCTGAATCTCTTGGAACAGGCCAGAATCTCCGATAATGGCGTGTTTCAGTATTTCGGCCCAACCATCAAAGCGCTGCCGTTCATTCAAAGATTGCAACATGGCTTGGTCGTAAATCCAATGGACGGGCCAATGATAAACGCCAACACTGTTCTTCACGCCGCCAAAATTGATGGCTGTTTTACCTCCCCATGCAGCATCCACCATAGCCAATAGGGTAGTCGGCACCGAAACCCAACGAATTCCTCTTTTGAAAAGGGAAGCAGCCAACCCACCAACATCGCTTAATGCCCCCCCTCCTACTACGACCAAAACAGATTGCTGATCGGCATGGTGCTTCAATAGAAATTCAAGGATGGAGGACAACGAAGTCCAAGATTTGGCCGCTTCGCCGGAATTCACGATGCAAAGCGGACCATCCATAACACAAATCAAGGGCCGTGCAAAGGCCTCCGTGTTTTCGTCCGCCAAATACAAACACTTGACTGGACGAATCTTGGCGATCCAATCCGTCCAATCGTCTACGGCGTTTTTGCTGAATCGGAACGGTACACCTCCAATTGGCGACGTATACTCTCCTGATGCATGAGTTGCAACCATTTAAAAAGAAATGAGGAATCCAAGCCCATCGAATGACCGGCTGATGTTCGGGTATTCAAAATTTGTTCCCAACGACGAGGCTGAAGGATAGGCAAATCAAAATCTTTCTTGATTTCACCCAAACGGTGGCTGAGCTGCAATCTTCGACTAAGTAGATCCAATAATTCATGATCCAAATGATCTACCTCCTGCCTTAGTTCACTTAAACCACTAAGTTCCGAAGGGTCGTGTAGATCATTTTTGCGCAGTTTCAAACCGTTCAATGTACGTACAAGTTGGTCCGGGGTGAGTTGCTGATCCGGGTCGGACCAAGCATGCGATGGATTGTGATGAACCTCAAACATCCAGCCATCATAACACAAATCCAGGGCTATTTGAGCAAATTCCGGAACCAAGCGAGCATCACCGGTAATATGACTAGGATCGCAATACATGGGAAGATCCGGCCTGCGGCGACGCAATTCAATAGGAATCTCCCACTGAGGCATATTCCGGTAGGGGCTTGGCTCAAATGGAGAAAATCCACGATGCACCAAAGCCAGATCATGAAGACCTAAGACTTCAAGCCTTTCTACTGCTCCCAACCAAAGTTCCAAATCCGGATTGATTGGATTCTTGATCATAACAGGCAGCGGAGAACTCGCCAAAACTTTGCCAAGCTCATCCACCAAAAAAGGATTTACCGTGGTTCTTGCTCCGATCCAAACCACATCCACCTCGAATTTCAATGCCGCTTCTGCCTGCGCAGGCTGGGCAACTTCCACAGCCAAGAGTAGATTTCTCTCTCTGGTCATCTCACGAACCCAACGCAACCCTTCTACCCCCACGCCCTCAAATCGATTAGGCCGAGTACGAGGTTTCCAAATACCTGCCCGAATAAGGTCAGGCCCCAAGGGAACGAGTCCGTTCAGAGTTAAATCAAATTGTGCAGGCGTTTCCGCTGAACAGGGCCCGGCAATTAGGAAAGGTTTAGAGGCCCCAGAGGCCGATGGAATTGCTTTGCGCAATAAAGAACCCTTAGAAACCTCAAAGGCAGCTGGCTGTTCAAGGGGTGAAACGAAATCAGGATTCATTGGAAGTCGCAAAAAACAATCAAAAGGGGATTGAAGTTGACTTAAATGATGCTCAAGGCAAGGTTGGTTTAGCAAAGAAACAACTGACTCGGCCAAAGGTTATACATGGCTACTTTTGAGGCTGTGCCTCTTGACCATTCGCCCCCGGACCGATCACCAGCCTACCGTAGGCTGACTAACCAAGTCCTACAACGTAAACTCTCGCTTTTCGGGATCATGAATCAAGCCAAAATCGTTCAAATTCTGGGATTCCTGGCTGAATGGGCTATGAGGTTACGGTTGCCCGTTAAGGGAATCATCCGCGCAACCGTGTTCCGAGAATTTTGTGGAGGAGAATCCCTGCAAAAGTCCTTGCCGAGAATTTCGGAACTCCACAGCCTAGGCATTGGGAGCATACCGGATTATTCGGTAGAAGGCCTGAAAAGTGAAGAGCTAATGGATGATACCCTGTTGAAGTTGCAGGACGCCCTTGCCTTTACCGCAAACCATGAACAAACTCCCCTCTTCGTTTTTAAAGTCACAGGCTTGGTTCATGTGAATTTACTGGAAGGGTTTGGATGCAATACCTTAACAGACCCCCATCAGTTGCAATCGTATCAACGAGGTGTGGAGAGGGTTCACTCCTTGCTTCGCATGGCAGCCGAACTCCAGTGCCCTATCATGATCGATGCCGAAGAAAGCTGGATTCAGGACCCCATCGATCAAATTGCTTTGGAAGCCTCCGTTGAATTTAACCAATCTAAGGCCATTGTGGTCCAGACCTTGCAGATGTATCGGCATGATCGCATAAATTATTTGCGGTATTGCATGGAGCATGCCGCAGAAAATAGCTATGTCCCAGCCTTCAAGGTGGTACGCGGTGCCTATATGGAAAAAGAAAGGGAAAGAGCCTCTCTGATGGGTTACCATGACCCCATTCAGCCCGATAAAGCCTCCACGGACCGCGATACTCATTTGGCCATCGAAATATTGTTGCAACACACAACAGCTTTCATATGCCTGGGAACGCACAACCGTTGGAGCTGTGTGTTGGCCACAGAATTAATGGCTAAATTCAATATTCCAAAATCAAGCAATCGGGTGATTTTTGCGCAGTTATTGGGTATGAGTGATTCTCTGTCGGTGGAATTGGCCGATGCAGGATACAAGGTGGCCAAATACCTTCCTTTTGGTCCGGTAAATAAGGTACTACCTTATTTACTCCGAAGAGCCGGGGAGAATTCATCAGCTGCTGGAGAAATATCAAGGGAATATGCCCTACTGCTTGCAGAGAAAAATCACCGACGCAAATCGGCTAGCGTTGAAGGTCAAACCAGTTCCGCCGCCTAATCAACCGTAAATCCTGAAGCATCTGCCCCTTGGCGTTGATAGTGAAGGTATACGATTGGTAGGTGCCGAAGGGGACTAGGTTAAGACTCATTTCCCAACAATGCAAATCCCTGTAAATGTTAATCACCGTAGGAGTGAGCTTCCGCGTCACCAAGTCGAGTCCGGAGTTGTATGCGATTTTCCATAAGCGAGTCAAAGAGAGATCTCCATTGAAGGTCAGAGACTGCACCCATTGTTGGTTGGGAGGGTTAAGCGCCTGGTAGGTTAAATTATAATTGAAATTCAGCCGATAAGGGACATTCCAATCGATAAACATTCGGTAGCCGTAATGCTGAAAATCATCCCAAACCGAAGAATCACCGCGATCCCATAACACTGGTGGCATGCCCATTCGGTTGGATGCGGCGCTACCGGATGCAGCGCCACCCCATCCCCCACTTACCGTAAAGTTGACTTGGGAAAGAGACACCGGCCTCCACCACTTTTCGGAAGCTACCCACCTGTTAATCAGACGACGATCAGCACCTCTTTGGTACACATCCCAAATACCAGAAAACAATAAACTGAAACGATCCCCAAATTGGGTTCGCCCTCCCCACTGAATGGAAGACATTTTCAAAGAATCGGCAATAAAATTATATGTTCCCCCAAAACGAAAAGAATCGAAGATTTTGCGCCGCACAAGGACCTCCCCGCTGTCGCTTTGGGACCTAGTCTTGAACTCAAGGTTGTTATCAATACTCCAACTCAGGAAAGTTGAACCACCTACCCCGGCCACCCCGTATCCGAAACCAGCATAAGGGCTGTAGGTCCGTGTGTTACCTTGGCTGTCGACCTTGACGGTGCGATAAAAGCCAAATCGGGCAGCACTAAAGTCAGGTCTCCACCCAAGGGATACTTGGGGGTTAAACACATGACGAATTGCAGCAACTGGACCCTTGGCAAATTGTACCAACCCAAACAATCGCGTATTCATCAGCATACTGAATTGATAATCGTAGTTCCGGAAAAAACCACGTTCCGTATCCGATATCGCCTTGCCCAACACAGAGTCGTAGGTGAGAACCGCTCGGCGATTGCTCCAACGTTCCTGATATGCAAAACCGGGTGTGATTTGCACAAAATTTCCCAACCGGAATGAAGAGGTAGAGAACGGCAAATTATGTTGCATACCGGCATCCAAGGCCTGAATGGCGGTAGCAGGACTGAAAAGGGAATCTGCGATATTCAAAGAAGAACGCAAGTTGGATTGGTAGGTGAAGCCTATTTTTTCGAACCATTTCTCGGCACCCATCGCGATTCGTTTTCGAAAAGGTTGCACCCTGGCAATATTCAAGTTCCCCTCCGGAAAATTAAGCTGCAAACGCCTGGTCTGGGTATTTTGAGAGTGCCTTGCAGCCAAATTAAGCTGGATAGGATTCCCTGGAAATGATCGGCTGTAGGAAACCGATGAATTCAATTGGTTGTTCAGAAAATCCGTTGTTGAGGGTGTATTATTTCTTAGAAAATTGCTAGTACCAGCCTGAACAGAAGCTGAAAATCTCCGGTATGGATGGGCTCTAGCATCTTGGTTGTGTTGCCATAAAATCATAAAGTCCCTCTGACGGCTGAAGTCCTTAGCTTTGGGGTCCCCATATTGAAGGTTGCTCAAATTCAAATTCAGACGACCGGATGATCGGTATCTTTTGTTGTAACCCAAAGTAGGATTGACCCTCCAACCACCGTAGGCATACACATCGCCTCGCAGACTGAGATCCATGGTAGGACTCAGAGGCCAGTAATACCCCCCGTTGCGAAGAAAAAATCCAAACTGGGGAGAATTTCCGTACTCTGGGAATAAAATACCGGCTTTCTGTCCACGCATAAGGGGGATCACCGCGAAGGGTAACCCAATGGGCAAGGGGATATCCAAGGCAACGAGGCGGGACGGCCCGGTGATGATTCGTTTTTCTGGGATAAACTTGGCTTTGCCTAATTGCAGATAAAAATGAGGGTGACGAGTATCCGAACACGTGGTAAACAAAGTATTGCGAACATACATATCGCCCTCCGAAACCCTTTGGACTTTGCGACCAATTACATAAGCCTCTCCTTCACGGGTGACTAGCTCGGTGATTTTTCCGCGCCTGGCCACCAAATCATATTCCATGGAATCTGCAACAAAACTCTGAGACCCATCCACGAAGCGAGGCGTATCCACCATTCGTCCCAAGCTATCCGAGACCGGTAATGCTTTGAGGGACCTGGTTCGCCAATTCTGGTAGGCCCTTCCGCTTTGCAACTCCATGGAACCGAAGCGAATTTTGACCTTGCCCATCAACTGTGCCTTGTTAGAACTAAAATCCACCAAAAGTGAATCTGCTGCCTCGTAATCCACCGTTTCCTCGGGCTCGTCTTTGGATTTGACACGTAGACTATCGTTGTAAGAAAACGATGCGGCCGCCAAACCCTGCATGGCGCATCCTAGAACTAAGAAAAATAGAAGACCTAGAAAGCGGGTTGACCGAAAGTCAATCAAACGAACCAAGTCGTGAATCCTCCCTGTTTCCATAACTTTGCTAAGCAAAGTGGTCAGAACCCAATGGCTTACCCTCATCGAACCCCAAATCTACTTCAACGCTTGCCTTGGACCTCATGGTTCAGGGGAATCGCATTAGTAAGCCTATTTTGGGGCATGATATGCCCCAACTTAGGGGTAAAGGCCTATACCTTGCATCGAATCGTCTTGGACGCCGGACACGGGGGGCACGATAGCGGTTGCAAAGGCAAAGGTTCTCTCGAAAAGGTGGTTACCTTGGAAATCGCCAGAAAAGTTGCCGACCAATTGCGTCGTCGCATCCCCGGGCTCCAAGTTCATTTAACCCGCAATGAAGATAAATTCATAGAGCTTCACGAAAGGGCTGGGATAGCCAACCGCCTTAATGCGGATCTTTTTGTATCCATCCACTGCAACAGCGGAGGAGACAAAGCCCACGGAACGGAGACCTTTACTCAAGGACTGCATGTCACCGACGCTAATTTGAATGTAGCCAAAAGAGAAAACTCCGCAGTCCTTATGGAAAGCAATTACCTGGAGCGCTACGACGGCTTCAACCCCAACGACCCCACGGCACATATCATTTTTGAACTATTCCAAAGCACCTACCGATCCCAAAGCCTAGAGTTAGCAAGACTCATTGAACAGAAATTTATTCAGCATACCGGACGACATAGTCGAGGGGTCAAGCAAGCAGGCTTCTTAGTGCTCTACCGAACTACCATGCCTGCCGTACTTATCGAAACAGGGTTTCTGACCCATCAAGAAGAAGAGCAATTTATGCGCTCCGAGCAAGGTCAGAATAAACTCTCCTTATCTATCGCTGAAGCCATTGAGCAATTCCACTTTAAGAATAATCCTTAATTAAGAAAACCACCTTAGCAATTTCATACCATGCGCAATTTTCCCAAGGAAGTTTGGATAGGCCTTTTTGCAACGATGGCATTGACCTTGCTGTTTATCGGGATTAATTTCCTGAAAGGCGACGACATTTTTACAGGCCGCAACACATACTATTCGCTTTTGGAGGATGTTAAGGGCCTCAAGGCTGCGGCACCCGTGCTTTTCAAAGGCATCAAGGCCGGTACCGTCAAAGAGGTTGAACTGCTTCCTGAGCGCAATACGGTGCTGGTAACTGTTGAGGTGTCCAAGAGGGTTAGCCTTCCGCTAGGCACTCGTTTCAGATTAGTTAGCACCGATTTATTCGATACCAAAGCATTGCAAATCGAGATTGGGCAGGATGCTACTCGAGCTTACCAACACCGTGACACCCTCCCTGCCGAAATTGCACCGAGCCTCCTCGAAAATCTGGTCGGCGACCTTACCCCGCTCAAAGAAAAAGTCGAAATCAGCCTATCCAACCTCAACCGCATCTTGGAGGCCATTGAAGAAGCCAAAATCCGACATAGCCTTGCTCAGTTGGACGAAGGGAGTACCAACCTCAATGAACTTATTCGAGACAGCCGTGCTCCCGTTCAGAAAACCCTGAACGATCTTCAAAGGCTTTCGGAAGAACTGCGACAAGACCAGCCTCTTCTCAAAGCCTCCATTCAGAATTTCAAATCATTCTCGGATTCCTTATCGCATCTGCAACTCAAACAAACCGTAAACCAGGCTGAATTGGCCCTTGCTTCCACAAGGCAGCTCATGGACCGCATTCAAAGCGATCAAGGCACCTTGGGCAAGTTAATGAAAGACAGCTCCTTGTATTACAACCTTCAACAAAGCACCCAGTCGCTGAACTTGTTGCTAACCGACTTGCGACAAAATCCTAAAAGGTACGTACAGGTATCTGTCTTTGGTCGCAAGGACAAAGAACCCCCCAAAAACAAAGACCCCAAGACCAAACCCTAGGCGCTCGGGAGAGTCGATCACCTGACCACGACCCTTCTGCTTACACGAGAACCTGTCGGGGAAACGGCCTCCAGGATATAGGTGCCCGGGTACGCATTCAAATCTATTAGGTTCTCTCCCTCGTGACCTTCATATTTTCCCATGACCCTGCCGCTTAAGTCAGTTAGGATCAAATCAGCAGGCAAATTCAGAACCACACATACGATCCCAGTACTTGGATTGGGATAAGGATTGAAATTCATGAAGTTTACCTCTTCAAAACCCACTCCAAGAGTCGTCAACCTGGCAATCGATGAATTGGTTCCCTTGAGGATAGCATTCGAGGGATCCAGGGTAACATTGGCCACCTGACGAGGTATGCGGATACGCTGCAGACCCAAAGCGGGCTCAACTTGAATCAAGGAAGGTGCCTGACCCGGACCCGAGGTGATCAGGCCAAGAGGTAATTTGTTACGAAATACAGGAGTTGCTGTGGGAGCGGTTACAGTCTGGCTCATTTGAAGCCACAATACCGAATCAAGCCAATTCCATTGAATAGTGTAAGTAGGGTGCCCTTCCCCATACACCCAATCCTGGAAAAAATTTTGCAGGGGTACAGCGGTTCTCTGCTCCATTATTTGGCGGAATTCATCCGTGGTGGATACCGAATGCCTTTTGGTATTCAAGTATTCGCGTACAGCTGGGAAAAACAAGGAATCATCCCCGATTTCATTGCGAAGCATATGCAAGACGGCAGCTCCTTTCTTGTAAGTGAGGGGTGACGAAAAAATGCGGCTCACATTGTTCACTCCCGATGCCGGAACATAGACAGATCCCGTCGTTGCTGAACGCGCGGAATTGTGGGAATTGCTCATCCAATCATTGGCGGAGGTCTGGGAAATCACATACTGACGATGCAAATACTCGCAATACGACGCCCAGCCTTCGTTCAGCCAAATATCATTCCAGTTTGCACAGGTGACCATATCCCCAAACCACTGGTGCGCCAATTCATGCGAAATCAAATCCATACCAAAACTCCCCATCGTGCTCATGGTCTGATGTTCCATCCCACCTCCCAAAGGGGCCATCATGTGACCGTATTTTTCAGTATAGAAAGGGTACAGAATGAATAAATCTGAAAAATTTTCGATCATCGCCCCTGTACTATTCAGGGCATTGCGATTGAAATTAAGGCAAGAAGTCCCGGAGGAATTGTTTGCGTTATAAATCCAGTGTTGGATCAGCACAGAATCATTCACCAACGCCGTGGGGTGAGCCCAACTCAAATGCTCAGTGTAATCGGTGACCGAAAAGGCCATCAAATAGAAAGCCATGGGAATACGGCTTCTCCATTTGTATTTGAAGCGATTGTTGGTTAAGGTATCAACCCCGATAAGCAAACCCGTCGAGGCCACCTTGTTAGGAGATACAGAGGTTCCATCAAAGAAAACAGAGTCAATCTTGTCCCAAAGATCTTGTTTGCAAGGAAACCAATCTGGGGCCGAAAAGGGCTCCGATAAGGTCCAGGTAACATTGACACCCCAAGTCTGCGATACGTCAGAGCTCACCCCGCTAAAGAAACCAGCGCTTGGGGGCGTCCCCTGGTAAAAAACTCTGCAGGTCACCTGCATTCCTGCATCCAGATTGCTAAGCAAAGGTACACGAACCACATCATTCAACCTGGACAAGGCGGTGGGCAGATACCGAGTACCGTTGATTTGAACCGAATCGATGTTCATGAAACTCCTCAGCTCAAACCAAAACGTGTCCATAACAGGCGAGGTCACGGTCGAACGAAACATAACATCCCCTGCAATAGCCGTGGAGGTGTTGGTCAACGCCAAGTTGAAGTGGTAATGATGGATATCGTAAGTATCGCTACCTCGATTCATGACCGATGCTCTGAGACTGAGCCGATTTCGAAGTTCTATCCCGGTCCTGGCCCCTTTGAGCGTGGCGCAATCATGCCCTTCGGTTTCAACATTAGACCGCGATTCACCCAAACTCACCGAAGATACTGCAAGGGATCTTTCGGAAACAAAAGACAAGGCGGTCAACCAAAGGGCGGCAAAAATTCGAATCTGGATCGAATGGAGAGGAAACAACTTAGGATGCATAGGATAAAAATAAGAGATTAAAAGTGAACTACGAAGTAACAAGCCAATCGCCCAAATGTTGAGTTTGACTTAACTTAGAAAAGTATCCACCCAATGCGAGGAGCTCTGCATGGGTTCCTTCTTCCACGATACGGCCATCTTTCATTACCAAAATTCGATGGGCAAAGCGCAATGTGGATATACGATGGGCAATTAGCAACGCGTTACGCCCTTGGACAAAGGCTTGGATCCCCTTTTGGACCTGGGACTCGGTAGCGGAATCCACCGAAGCAGTGGCCTCGTCCAGAATCAGAAGGTCAGGCTGTCGAACGAGAGCGCGAATCAAGGCCACCAATTGCCTTTGACCGGCCGAAAGCCCCGATCCCCTTTCGCCTACAGGGGTCATCAATCCTTGGGGTAGGGACTCTGCAAAATCAAGCAGGTTAAACTCCTTCACGCGTTTTTCAACAATTTCCATAGTGATTGTGGAATCATGGAGAATGATGTTATCCAAAACTGTTCCGCTGAAGAAAATAACCTCCTGAGGCACGTAGATAACACGATGACGCAGTTGATGAAGAGGCATTTCAGAATGAAGTACGTTATCTAACAGAATTATACCGGAACTTGGTTCATAAAACCTTACCAAAAGCTGCGCCAAGGTGGATTTACCGCTGCCGCTGCTCCCGACGACCGCCCATACCTCTCCAGGTTTCATATGAAGCCGAATATCATGCAGAACCTCAATGCCTGGATGGTAAGAAAAATTTAAATCATGAATTTTAAGGTCAATCCCCATGGATGAGCAGGTGGTATCTCCCGCTAACCCTATAGAACTCTTTTCAATTTTAAAGGGCTTTACCTCCTGAATATTTTCTGCCTTACCATTTTCCTGAATGAAATTATTTTCTACAGGCCATGCCTTCATATCGATCAATTGAAAGACTCTGGATGAGGCAATAATACCCATCTGAAGAGAATTAAATTTATCCGCGAGCAATCGCAATGGCCTGAATAGTTGATTGATATAAACCAGAAAGGCCACTAAAATCCCTATGGACAATCCACCTTCCTGCACCCTCAAGGCCCCGTACCACACCATCAAACCCATGGCCAACACCGTGAGTACCTCAACCACCGGAAAATAAACTGAATAATACCACACTCCATCCAGATGAGCGCGGGCCAGTTGTTCATTTTCCTTGCGGAAATCATTTTTCTCGGCCTCTTCTCGGTGAAAGAGTGGAATAAGCTGCAAGTTACTAAGTCGCTCTTGGAGAAATGCGTTCAAAGATGAAGTGCGCGAGCGAACTTCCGTGAATGACCCATGAACTTTCTCCTTGAACCACCAGGTTATCCATAACAACAAAGGCATAACCAACAAACTCACTAACGTAAGACGCACATCCGTGTAGAACATCACCGAAAGAATCACAATCAGTTGCAAAACATCTCCGACCATAGTCAAAAACCCCTGGGCAAACAATTCCGCGATGGCCTCCAAATCGTTAATCACCCGACTCCCCAAGGCGCCCACCGACCTCGATTCATAAAAACTTGGACGATAGCGGTTTAAGTGTTCAAAAAGTTTCCGACGGAGATCCTTGACCACCGACTGCCCCAATTGAACACTCCAATAACCAAAGAGGTAACGCAGACCAGATTCCGCAAGAAGCAAGGCCAAAATAATCCAGCCGTATTGAGCCAACTGGTCCAAATCCTTATGGGTCATGGGTCCGTCCACGGCTTCTTGAATCAGCCAAGGCCGTATCGGCGCCGTTCCTGCAAGCACGATGGCCAAGACAAAGGTTCCTGACAGTAAGAATCCATAAGGTTTCATCTCGCCAAACAACCTCCCTAGAGACTTCAAAGTCCCGGCAGCAGAGGTTTGGGCTTCCCCGACAGTAATCTTCACGATAATTTTTTAACAATACCTTCCGGATACTCCACGCAAACCAAACTCAAGCCGTGAGCTGGTGCCGAAGTCCCTGCATCTGCTCGGGTTCCTCCATCCAACAGGTCATTGATTTGTTCGTAGGAGCGGTATCCCCTTCCTACTTCGATCAAAGTGCCCACCATGGCCCTCACCATATTGCGCAAAAAACGATTGGCCCTAACCTCAAAGACCGCGCTTTGGTCCTCGCTGACCGTCCATTGCGCATGGGTGAGATTGCAAACATCATGATACTGACCTCCTCCTGTCTTTGCAAAACAGCCAAAATCACGGTTGCCCGACAAAAAAGCCGAGGCCTTATGCACCGAATCCCAATCAGGACAGGAGGTTATCTGCCAAGAATAGCGCGCACGAAACGGATCCTTGGACCAATGAATCCGGTATTGGTACGTCCTAAACAAAGCCGAATAACGGGCGTGTAAATCGGCAGAGACCTGAAAAACACGATGAATAACAATATCGTTGGGTAGCATTCGATTTAGGATTCTTACACCCTCTTCCATGGGGCCTCGTAACAAGGTATGAACATCTTCCATGGCATCCCAGTGAGCATAAAATTCCAAAGCATGAACCCCCGTATCCGTACGACCCTGCCCGGTTAAGAATACCGGTTGCCCCATAAATTGCGATAAAGCACTTTCAAGAACTTCCTGCACCGTCAGGGCATTGGGTTGCCGTTGCCAACCATGATAAGCTGTCCCATCGTAAGCCAATTGAACGAAATAACGATTCATGAAGTACCGGCAATCGAGAATAAATCCCGGATATTCGAGTTGACTGGATGAATAGTCATTGGAAGAATTCCATCAAGAAGACGGCGCGCTACGCAAAGCCTCGATAACGAGAGCTGCACCCTGACCCACCCCCACACACATGGTCGCCAATCCATACGATTTCTTGCCCGGATATCGATGAAGAGCATGCAGCAAAGTTGTGGTGATTCGCGCTCCTGAGCAACCCAAGGGATGACCCAACGCTATGGCACCACCATGAACATTGATGTCTTCCAGCGACAAGCCTAATTCGCGCTGACAAGCCAGAGCCTGGGAGGCAAAAGCCTCGTTCAATTCAATCAAGCCCAGGTCGTTCCCTTGGAGTCCAGCTCGATCCAATGCCTTACGGACCGCAGGTACAGGGCCTATTCCCATATGGGCTGGGTCCACCCCCGCCACCGCCATAGAAACCACACGGCCCATAGGTTGAAGTTGATACCGCTTGACTGCTGAACCGCTGGCCAAAAGCAAAAGGGCAGCTCCGTCGTTAATTCCCGAAGAATTACCAGCAGTCACCGACCCCCCTTCTCGAAATACAGGCTTTAATTGGGCGAGTTTGGCCCTATCCCCCAAACGAGGATGCTCGTCTGCTTGCACCCATTGAATTTGACCATCGGCACCAGGGGCAGGGGTCGCTATTCTTTCCCGATCAAGGGCTCCAGCAGCATGGGCCGCCGCATACTTTTCCTGGGAGGAATGCGCGAAATCATCCTGATCTTCTCGACTCACTTGGTATTTTTCCGCCACATTTTCGGCCGTTTCACCCATGCTGTAGGGGTGATGCAAACCCATCCAGCGGGGATTGGTGAATCTCCATCCCATGGTGGTATCGAAAACCTCCGGCTGACGACTAAAGGCCTGGTCCGGCTTGGCCATGACCCATGGGGCCCTGCTCATGCTCTCCACCCCACCTGCCAAATAAAAATCTCCATGACCCATGGCCAAAGCTCTCGTAGCATCCATGATGGCCTGAAGCCCGCTGGCGCAAAGGCGGTTGACGGTTACACCAGCCACGGAAACTGGCAAACCGGCTAGCAAAGCGCTCATTCTGGCCACATTACGGTTGTCCTCGCCGGCTTGATTAGCCGCCCCGAGTACCACCTCCTCAATCTGCTGAGGATCGAGATCAGAATGTCGTTCCAACATAGCACGAATCAAATGAGCCGCCATATCATCAGGCCTTAACCGAGATAATGCCCCGGCGTATTTCCCGATTGGGGTCCGCAGGGCATCTAAAATGTAGACATCTTCCATGACACAAAACTGCGAACAATTCCCCTCAAAACACCTAAACACCATAAGAATCGGACAAATTGACACACTGGGTGTCCGATGGTACTTCTGGCACAACCTTTGAACACCGAGGCATAAAAACCATATTCTATGACTCAGCAATCGACCAAAAAGGGCAATATTTCGGTCCATACCGAGAACATTTTTCCCCTCATCAAAAAATCGCTGTATTCCAATCAGGAGATTTTCTTGCGAGAACTGGTCAGCAACGGAGTAGATGCCTGCCAAAAACTTTCAGCCCTCGCCTCCATGGGGGAGATTCAAGGCGAAATTGGGGAAATGCAGGTCCAAGTTACCTTGGACAAGGATGCCAAAACCATCAAAATTTCAGACAATGGGTTGGGCCTAACCGAAGAGGAAATTGAGAAGTACATCACGCAAGTTGCTTTTTCCGGAGCCACCGATTTCATTGAAAAATACAAAGACAAATCTGACCTCAATCAGATCATTGGTGCATTCGGACTAGGATTTTATTCCGCTTTCATGGTGGCCGACAAGGTGGACATCAATACATGGAGTTACAAAGAGGGCTCAACCCCTGCCCGCTGGTCCTGTGATGGATCTATAGAATACGAAATTGGCAGCGGGGAGCGTTCCGAACGGGGCACCGATATTATCCTTCATATTTCGGAGGACGCCGCAGAATACCTCGATGAATGGCGATTGAAAGAAATTCTGCGTAAATACGGGAAGTTTCTACCGGTGAAAGTGATGTTTGGCGACGAACATATCAATGCCACCAGCCCCCTGTGGACGCGCAAACCGGCCGATCTTAACGATGAAGATTACCAAAATTTCTACAACGATTTGTATCCGATGGCCGAAAAGCCTTTGTTTTGGATACATCTCAATGTCGACTACCCCTTCAACCTGACCGGTATTCTTTATTTCCCCAAATTGAAAGCGGATTTTGAACCTGCCAAAAACAAAATCCAACTCTATAGCCGTCAGGTCTTTATCACCGACTCCGTCGAGGATGTCGTTCCGGATTATTTGCGACTCCTCCACGGCGTCATTGACTCTCCGGATATCCCGCTCAACGTATCCAGGTCCTTTCTTCAGACCGATTCCAACGTCAAGAAAATCAATGCGCATATCTCCAAAAAGGTCGCAGACAAACTTGCCGATATCGCCAAAAATCAAGAGGATTCCTTCCGTGAAAAATGGGATCAACTGGAGCTTTTTGTGAAATATGGCATGATCTCGGATGAGAAATTTTATGATCGTGCCAAGGGTTTTTGTTTGTACAAAGATGCGGATCAGCAGCTCCGGAACTGGGAGGATACCGCGGCCCTCTTGGAAGCCAATCACCGCAACAAGGATGGTCAACTGGTCGCCCTGTACACCAACCAAACCAGTACACAGCATCATTTGATCGAAGGCGCACGCAAACGCAGCCTGATAGTTCTTCAAATGGGTAGTGTTATTGATGCGCATTTCATCGGTGCCTTGGAAAGTAAATTGGAGAAGACTACCTTCAAAAGAATTGACTCGGACACCTTGGATAAATTGGTGGACAAAGGCGAATCCAAAATCTCCTTGCTCAACGAAGAACAGGAAAAGCAAGCGGTGGAATGGGTTAGCGATTGGGTTAAGGCCAAAGAAGAATTCAAAGTCAAAGCGGAGGCTATGTCCGCCGATGATCCTCCAATCACCCTTACCCGATCAGAATTCATGCGCCGCATGAACGAGATGGCCGCCACAGGAGGGTCCCCTTTCTTCGGAGGGCCTATGAAAGAAACCATCGATATGGTCATCAATACCTCGCACCCCTTGGTCCAGAAGATGGTTGAAACGCAAGACGCTGAACCACGGCAGGCCCTGGGTCAACAACTCATTGACCTGGCCCTTCTCTCCCAGGGTATGCTTCAAGGGGCGGACCTATCCGCTTTCATCGATCGAAATCTGCACAACGCCGGGCACTAAAGAGGCCTTTCGTTGACAGGATTGTTCATAAAAACAGAAGGTGACCTTTGGTGACGAAGGGTGGTGAATTTTAGTTTTGAGTCTCCCTTTTTTCAATTCTCGTGGACCAACTGGACCATGCAGGATTAGTTCAAGCCCTTGCTTTTTGACTTTCGCCCATGTCCGCATTAACTCCGGTCCGTACCGCTCTAATATCCGTTTACTCCAAGGATGGGCTTGAACCCCTGGCCAAAACTTTGTTGGAATCCGGGGTTGAGATATGGTCCACCGGAGGCACCTGGGATTACCTTCAAAGCCTTGGATGTCAACCACGTAAAGTAGAAGACCTTACCGGATACCCTTCCATTCTGGGTGGCCGAGTCAAAACCCTTCATCCCAAGGTTTTTGGAGGAATCTTACACCGCAATCACCAAATCGAGGACCTCAATGAACTCGCCGGCTACGAGATTCCCCCCATCGACCTTGTGATTGTGGATCTATACCCTTTTGAGAAAACCCTTCGGACAGGGGCTTCTCACCAAGCGCTCATTGAGAAAATCGATATCGGTGGCGTCAGCCTCGTTCGAGCTGCAGCCAAAAACCATATCCAATGCACCATCCTTTCTTCGGCGCATCAATACGAGCGCTTACGGCAACAAATCCAGGCCGGTGGAACGACCCTTAATGAGCGGTCGCAATACGCTGCCGAAGCCTTTGCGATGACCTCACGATACGACAGCCTCATTTTTGAATACCTGAACCAACAAGCGGCCAACCAAACCCAGGAACAACCTTCCACACCTCTTGCGACACCCCCGGTGAATGCCCTGCGTATTGCTTCCGATCAAGCCCATATTTTGAGATACGGAGAGAACCCTCACCAGCAAGGGCAATTTTTTGGGCCATTACAGGAACAATTTCGCATCCTGTCAGGCAAAGCGTTGAGCTACAATAACTTGCTCGACGTCGACTCCGCCGTGTCCCTGCTCGCTGAATTCGATGATCCCACCTTTGTGATTGTGAAGCACAACAACGCTTGTGGGCTTGCGAGTCGCGACACTTTGCTGGAGGCATGGACCGATGCCCTTGCTGGTGATCCAATTTCAGCCTTTGGGGGAATTCTTGCCGCAAATTGCCCTCTTGATTTGGCCTGTGCCAAAAAAATTGACGAGATTTTTTATGAGGTCCTCCTTGCTCCATCCTTTAGCCCGGAGGCCATTGAATTTCTTGCTCGTAAGAAAAACCGCATTCTTCTTCAACAAATTCAGCCGATCCCCGCGTCCATCCAAATCCGGTCAGTTCTGGGCGGCTATTTGGTGCAAAGCCCGGACCATACCACCGAATCCGTTGACCAATTCAAGGTAGTTACCCGAAAAAAACCCAACCAGACAGAGTTGACCGACATGGCCTTTGCGGTTAAAGTGGTCAAACATACCCGAAGCAACGCCATAGTCCTTGTCAAAAACCGCCAACTCATCGGCTCCGGAACCGGCCAAACTTCCAGGATTGACGCCATGAGGCAAGCCGCCCATAAGGCAAGAACATTTGATTTCGATGTCCAAGGGGCCATTATGGCTAGCGATGCCTTCTTCCCATTCGCGGATAGCGTCGAGGTAGCCTGGCAAGAAGGAATCCGAGCCGTTATCCAACCGGGTGGATCCGTCAAAGACCAGGATAGCATCGATTACTGCGACCGCAACGACATGTGCATGGTCATGACCGGAGTTCGGCACTTCAAGCACTGATTACTGTAAATTATGCCCATGATACTCATCCCTCCTCGGATAGCAATTTACAAAAAAATGCCTCATTCCCTTTTTTTACCTTTAGTTTCGCTTTCTTGTTGTGTAACCGTTCACTCTTAGACTTGCATGGGCTTATTTGATTTATTCACCCAAGAAATTGCCATTGACCTTGGTACCGCCAATACCTTGATCATTCATCGGGACACCATCGTGGTGGATGAGCCTTCCATTGTGGCCATGGACCGCAACACTGGCAAAGTCATTGCTATCGGAAAGAAGGCCCAGCAAATGCACGGCAAAACCCACGAAAACATCAAGACCATACGACCCCTTCGCGATGGCGTTATCGCTGATTTTCATGCCGCCGAGCATATGATTCGTGGGATGATTACAATGATTAACCCCGCCAAAAGGTTTTTTGCACCCTCCTTGCGCATGGTCGTCTGTATTCCCTCCGGAATCACCGAAGTCGAAAAGCGCGCCGTACGGGATTCGGCCGAACATGCCGGCGCCAAAGAAGTTTACCTCATTCACGAGCCCATGGCCGCAGCCATTGGCATTGGTATCGATGTCGAAGAACCCAAAGGGAATATGATTATTGACATTGGAGGCGGTACCTCGGAGATTGCAGTTATTGCATTGGCCGGAATCGTTTGCGATGAATCCATTAGAGTAGCAGGCGACCAATTCACTGCCGATGTATTGGAATATGTCAGACGGCAACACAATATGTTGGTTGGTGAACGAACCGCGGAATTGATCAAAATCAACATTGGCGCAGCCTTAACCACTTTGGAAGATCCACCACCACCCATGCCCGTGAGTGGCAGAGATTTAATGACAGGTATTCCAAGAGAAATCACCTTGACGTATTCCGAAATTGCCACCGCCTTGGATAAATCTATTTCCAAAGTCGAAGGGGCCATCCTCAAAGCGCTGGAACACACACCTCCAGAGCTTGCATCCGATATTCATGAAACAGGCATCTACCTCACCGGAGGCGGAGCTTTGATTCGGGGTCTTGACAAACGTATAAGTGCCAAAACAAAGCTCAAAGTCATCGTCGCCGAGGACCCTCTTCGTGCAGTCGTTCGAGGGACCGGGATTGCCCTCAAGAATATCCATCGCTTCCAATTCCTGATGACCTGATTACAAGATGGGGGGACTAGCACTTTGGCTGTTCAAATACAGATTTCTTGGGTTATTGATTCTGCTTGAAGCGTTCGGAGCTTGGATGACTTTTTCAGGGGTTCAGTATCATCACAGCAGACTGACCCAATTTCAAATTGAAACGGCTGGTAACTATCAAAAGAGAATTCATCGAATCACCAGGTTCATGGGGCTTGATGAGGAAAACCAAAGGCTTAACCAAGAAATCACCTCGCTTAAACAGCAGTTGTCCTTCAATAACAATAAAGCAGATTCATTAAGCACAACATCTTCGGACGTTGTTCTTCAACAAGGTCTAAATCCACAAATTTTATCCTCATTGCTTTGGCCCGACTCGGGAATCCTTTTGGATTTTGCAGCCCCAGCCAGAGTTATTTATTGCGGTCAAGGGAATCAACAAAATTATATGTTACTGGATCGTGGTTCAATGCATGGCATAAGGCCGCGTATGGCAGTTATTCAAGAAAACAAGATTGTTGGTCAAGTCCAAGCGGTATCCGAAAATTTTGCTCGCGTTGTTCCTTTGATTAACACCAAAATGCGAACCAGCGCTTTGCATCCAAAATCTCAAACAGTTGCTTCATTGGCCTGGGACGGAGGCTCTCCCCGTTATGCGGAGCTCCTCGATTTTCCTATTCATATTCCCATCAAAATAGGAGATTCGTTGGTCAGCAGCTCCTATTCAGCCGTGTATCCTCCGGGTCTTCGACTAGGTCGGGTGGATCGTATTGAGGTAATTCCAGGAGCAGTCACCTACAAAATTCGCGTCTTGCTGACAACCGATTACAATCAATTGGATCATGTTCAAATCATTCGACCGACTTTGCAGGTTGAACGTGAGAAACTTTTACCCGTAGATAAATTTTAACATCATCAAGTTTCAGCTCTATGAATCGTCGCCCTTGGGTTTTATTCCTGTTCCTGATCTTGTTGCAAGTTTCTGTATTTAACCGCGTCCAATGGTTGGGCATATTCAATCCCATGGTATATGCTATTGCCCTCATTTGGCTCCCAATCTCCTGGAACAGAACTTTATTGATGCTTATTGGGTTTGCAACAGGCTGGTGGATTGATGGTTCAATTCAGAGCGGAGGAATTCATGCGATGGCATCGGTTTGGCTTGTCTATTACAAACAATTTTGGATAAAATTTACCGTATCACCGGTCCTCCTGCAGGATAATCCGGACCCTGATCTACGAGAGATGGAAACTCGCTCCTTGATGAGCTATGCCGGTGGACTACTGTTCATGCATCATACCATCCTCTATGCCCTAGAAGCCTTGCGGTGGAGTACATTGGGTAGTTCCCTCCTTAAAGGAGGCATCAATGCCCTCATCGTAATGGGCCTCTTTTGGTCGCTCATTCAATGGACGCACAGCCTTGGTTCAAAAAAGATGAGTGACGCCCGTTATTGACCTCGGTGATCTGCCCCACCAATTAACTTTCTCTACAAAGAATTCTAAAGAAATATAAAGGCATGAGGTTTCCAGGAAGCACTGGATCTAGTAAAGAAAATAGACATGCTCTGGTCATGGGTATTGTTTTGGTTATATTGTCCTTGTTCTTGTTTAGGTTATTAAGTATTCAAATACTAGACAATGAATACAGCGAGCTTGCTCAACAAAATGCTATCCGAAGAGTGGACGCTTATGCACCTCGAGGGATAATCTTCGACCGGAATGGTCACAAAATTGTTGTAAACAGACCCATTTATGATCTCATGGTGGTGCCTAGTGAATTGCCCAAACCACTGGATACCCTTGAATTAGCCAGCCTTATTCGCATTAGTCCGCTTGAACTCAGCAAGCGCCTCATCAAAGCCAAAAACTACTCCCTTTTCAGGCCCAGTTTACTGCATGCTCAGATACGGGTTGAGGACTTTGCCCCGATTCAGGAAAGGCTTCACGATTTCAGTGGGATCTATGCAGAAACTCGTACGGTACGAACCTACCTCTACCCTTATGCTGCCCACCTTCTTGGGTATGTTGGCGAAGCCTCCCCTGAACTCATTGAGAAATCCAACGGCGAATACCGACCGGGGGATTATGTGGGAGTAAGTGGTTTGGAGAAAACGTATGAGAACTATCTAAAAGGTAAAAGAGGCGTGCAGTACCGTTATGTAGATGTGCGCAACCGGGAAGTAGGACGTTACAAGAATGGGGTCTTTGATTCATTGCCTATACCCGGCGAAGACCTTCATCTCGGACTTGATATCGAATTGCAAGTTTATGCAGAGAAACTCATGGCCAACAAACGAGGGTCTGTCGTCGCTATTGAGCCATCCACCGGTGAAATCCTAACCATGGTGTCTGCCCCGGGCTACGACCCTACCCTTTTGGTGGGTAATGTCCGTGGGCATAATTATCGTAAACTTCAGCAAGACCCATTGAATCCCCTCTTTAACCGGCCCCTCCAGGCCATGTATCCGCCGGGTTCCATCGTAAAGTCCCTACAAGCCCTTGTGGGACAAGAACTCAATCTCATTCATCCTGAAACTCGTTTTCCTTGCGGAGGCGGATATGCCATTGCAGGCCATACTGTCAAATGCACCCACAAGCATGTAGCATTGAATCTGGAGGAATCCATCCAGCATTCATGCAACCCCTACTATTGTTATGTATTCAAAACGGTAGTAGACCAAAACCACGGGCGGAGACCAAGGGAAGGTTACCAGATTTGGTACGAATACATGAAGAAATTCAATCTTGGTCGCAAATGCGAAGTGGACCTACCCAATGAACGCAAAGGAATTATCCCTAGTCCAAATTATTATGATAAAATCTACGGAAAAAACCGCTGGAAATCCTCCACCATCATTTCTTTGGCCATAGGACAAGGTGAATTCGGAATCACACCTTTGCAAATGGCCCATACGATGGCCATTTTTGCGAACAAAGGATATTATCATCGGCCACACCTGGTACGAAGCATCGGGGTCACCGGCCAGAAAAAAATGAAGTATCGGGAAAAATTTCATATTCCAATTAAGCCCGACAATTTTCGTGTGGTTCAAGACGCCATGCAGAAGGTTGTGGATGCAGGCACGGCTACCGCCTACGGTAAAATTGATAGCATTATAGTCTGCGGAAAAACCGGTACAGCACAGAATCCTCAAGGCAAGGACCACGCTGTCTTTGTTTGCTTTGCGCCCCGTGAAAATCCCCGAATTGCGATAGCGGTGCTGGTTGAGAACGCTGGATTTGGTGGAGTGTGGGCCGCCCCTGTAGCCAGCTTAATGATCGAAAAATACCTAAAAAATTCAACCAAACGCCATGACCTTGAACAAAGACTTTTGAAATCCCGAATTCTACCCGAGGGAACCGACACCATCCCAACGCCTACGCTATGACCGGTATGAGGGAACAAAAAAGCGTTTTTCAGTTCATTGACAAACCATTGTTATGGACCTACATCGCACTAACCCTCATAGGCTGGATTGCGATTTATGCCGCGGTGTATAATCCTCAGCACCAAAATCTTTGGGATATTCAGCAAAACTACGGGAAGCAAATGATCTGGATACTAAGCTCCTGGCTAATTATGATGATTCTATTATCAGTGCATCCACGGGTTTATCATCACAGTGGTCCTTTAGTTTATTTGGTGACCATGGCCTTGGGACTTACCGTGGCCTTCCTGGGCAGAGAAGTCAACGGAGCGCGAGCCTGGTTTGAAATTGGTTCATTCAAGCTCCAACCTGCAGAATTCATGAAACTTAGCACGGCCATGATGGTGGGCTATTTCTTTGCAAACCAGCCTATCCGTATGGATCGTTTTAGTTCTCAAATTATGGCCGGTGTTTGGTTGTTTATTCCAGCAACTCTTTTGCTTTTGCAAAAAGACACGGGAAGCGCGCTGGTTTACGCATCCTTTATCTTGGTGTATTATCGCGAGGGGTTATCGGTCAATTACCTTATCTACGGCTTGGCCATAGGGTTGTTATCCGTCCTAACCTTGTGGCTGAGCATGAAAACCATGTGGATGGTAATTCCTGTATTGCTGGTCTTGTATATTGTTCTTGCCGCCGATAGCCGGAAAGCCTTTTTCAACGGGATCAAATTGGCGGTTCCTGCCATGGCCCTTGTATCGGGCGTGGGTTACGCCTTTGATCACATTCTTTTAGAGCACCAAAAGCAACGCATCTTGGTCCTGCTTGGCAAGGTGGATGATCTCCGTGGAGCGGGATACAATGTTCACCAGTCCCTCATCGCGATTGGATCCGGGGGATTTTGGGGGAAAGGTTTCTTGCAAGGAACCCAGACTAAGTTTGATTTCGTACCCGCACAAAGCACAGATTTCATCTTTTGCACCATCGCCGAGGAGTATGGCTTTTGGGGATCTACTGTTCTTCTTGCCCTGTTTGGTTTTTTATTGTATCGCATTTTTTTAATTGCCGAGAGGCAACCAAGTGCCTTCGGCAGGGTCTATGGGTACAGCGTGGGCTGCATCATTTTCATTCACATCACTATCAACATCGGCATGACCCTTGGCCTGCTGCCGGTCATTGGAATTCCCCTTCCGATGATTAGTTACGGTGGCTCATCACTCTGGTCCTTTACGGCCATGATTGCCATCTTGCTCCGGCTAGATACCGGCCGTATGCTTGGAATACGCTAAATTCTATTCCTCCAAAAGACTGTAGAACCTTCTGACTCCTGAGGTGTTATCTTAGTTGAACTAAAGAAAAAAGATGGGTAAATTCCTAAAATATTTTGTAGAGGTATTCAAGCCCAAAGGGGTACACCAAACCCGCAACTTTAATTTGAGAATGATGCATGGAATCAACCGCATCAGCATCCTGATGTTTGCTGCAGGCCTCTTGGTCTTGATTTACCGGGCCTTCTCACGCTAAAATACATTTATCATCAGGTACATCCGCCATCAAGTACATTCATCTTCAAGTACGTCCACTATCAAAGATTAGAATGAATTGTAAGCGTTAATCTAAATCCTAAAGGGGGATCATCAAGAGATTTTACTCCAGTTCTTGCTTTGACCATAAAACCTGGAATAAGCGCTCACCAATTTCCCCGTCAGTTCGCCATTCCCAGCTGGGTCCGCCGCCAAAATTTGTTCGGCGTAGGTCCTGGCTTTGTGCATTAAGGGGCTATCCTCCACCAAATCTGAAAATTTGAGTTCCATACTACCGCTTTGCTGGGTGCCTGCCAAATCTCCAGGGCCACGCATTCTCAGGTCCATCTCGGCAATCTCGAAACCATCGTTGGTCGAGGCCAGGGCTTGAAGACGCTGAATAGCCTCGTCAGAAGGCTTGCCTTTATGCATGAGAATGCAATACGATTGCTCCGATCCCCGACCCACTCGGCCACGCAACTGATGCAATTGAGCAAGTCCGAAACGCTCGGCATTTTCGATGACCATCACCGAAGCATTCGGAACATTGACCCCGACTTCAATTACGGTGGTGGCCACCAACAAATGCGCCACACCCTTCACAAAGCGCTGCATTTCGATATCTCGATCAGAGGATTTCATTTGACCATGCACCACCGCCAATCGGTATCGAGGAGGTGGAAATGCTCGTAACATCGCCTCGTAACCATCGTACAGAAACTTCAACTCGGCCTGTTCGGTCTCCTTAATGGCAGGGTACACCACATAAACCTGGCGCCCCGCTTGCATTTGTTGTTCCAAAAAGGCGAACATTTTAAGGCGTTTGGACTCCGGAGTCACCAAAGTTTGAACGGGTTTGCGACCTGCTGGCAATTGATTCATGATGGATACCTCCAAATCACCGTACCGTGTCATGGCCAAGGTTCGAGGAATTGGGGTCGCGGTCATCACCAAAACATGCGGAGCCAAGCCTGCTTTGGCCCATAGTTTGGCCCGCTGTTCCACCCCAAAGCGATGCTGTTCATCGATAACGGCCAATCCCAACTTTGCAAAATGAACATGCTCCTGGATTAAAGCGTGAGTACCCACCAAAAGCTGCAGATTCCCGTCAAATAAATCTTGCAGCAATTCCTTGCGGCCCTTGCCCTTAACTTGACCGGTAAGCAACCCACAGCGAATCGGCAAATCTCCTAACATTGATTGTATTGTATCGAAATGCTGTCTAGACAATAGCTCGGTAGGTGCCATAAGACAGGCCTGATACCCATTATCAGCGGCCAAAAGCATACTCATCAGAGCGACCATGGTTTTACCGCTGCCCACATCTCCTTGAAGCAGGCGATTCATTTGCTTACCGCTGCCTAAATCGACTCTAATTTCTTTGATGACCCGTTTTTGAGCATCCGTAAGTTCAAAAGGCAAACGCTCATGAAAAAAACGCAGAAACATATCCCCTACTTTCTCAAAAACAGGGCCTGGATTCTGCAATTTCCTAGTGTTTTTAAGCCTTAACACCCCAAACTGCAAGAAAAAAAGTTCCTCAAACTTAAACCGGTACAACGCCTTGTTTAATAAAATATTATCGGTTGGAAAATGAGCTTGTTCGAGGGCATCCCACCTCAGCATTAACGATTCGGCATCTATCAAATGAACCGGTAAGATTTCTGAAACATTGCCCGTGACCTGCTCCAGCGCTTGACGAACAATACCCATCCACCAACGATTATGTAAGTTACGTTGACGCAACTTATCCGTCAGGGAATACATTGGGCTGAGGAACGGCCCAGATTTCTTGCTCCATTCCACCCAGGACGTCATCTCGGGATGAGCCATTTGAAGCTGACCCTTGTATTGTCCGACCTTTCCGAAAACCAGATACTCCTCCCCTTTGCGAAGCATTTCTTCCGCCCATTTAATGGACTGAAACCAAACCAGCTCCATAAAATGATGTCCGTCGCTTAGGGTCGCCACCAAACGAACCGCTTTGCCTGTACCTACCCTTTCGATGCGAAGGACTTTACCTCTTGTTTGTACAAAGGCAGGTCCCTCTACTAAAGTCCCAAGGGGGTAAATCTCGGAGCGATCCAAGTACCTATACGGAAAATACGTCAACAAATCATAAAAGGTCGTGAGCCCCAATTCCGACTCAAGCCAGGCAGCGCGTTGTGGGCCAATACCTTTGAGGTAGGCTAAATCATAAAACAAAGGATGCTCTGGCACAAAGTAATTTTATAAAATCCCTTTCATTCAAAATCCCTACCAACGCAGGGTCTCCAGAATTCGTTGCATATCCCTAAGCAAATAGGTGCTGTAAGGTCCCAAGGAATCACTGTTTGGAGTTACCCCAAAATATAGCGACCCCCGCAAATAATGCCGGACACTATCAGTTACATAGAACTGTGTCTGGCTTGCGGCATCACCTCCAACCACATACAACATCCCATAAACTTTATGTTGAGGATAGCTTATCACATTTTCTTCAATAGCAGTTGCTTTAAGGGTATGCTTGAAGGTCATTCGTTGAGTCTCCGCCATCAAAACCGCCAAAGCATCACCACGTTCCACTAGACGCCCATCCTCATACTTAACCCCCGCAATGGGGTGATATGACAAGTGCCATTGCGCTCCCAACTCGCTGTATTTTAAATTCATCCACCGCGTGGCCTTAGCTGAGGAGCTCCCGGCTCCATTAGATAATAACACAGGGTCCATGCAGACTGGGATTGCTACAGAATTGTATTCGAAAGTAACGGGAATACAATCGCCCGCATACTGAGAGGGTACAACAGGAGGAAGGATAGCTCGTGCATAGGCATAGGGCCTTGCTACAGGATCGTCCGATCGACAGGACATAAAACCTGCTACACCTTCCGCAATCAACCCCAATCCAATCCAACCCCTAACCCACAAGGAAAACCTAATTCCCAAAGATCGTTGTAAATCAAAGTTCATTGGGGTTCTTTCGATGGATCCTGGTAACTCAACTGCACTGCCATAATCCGTCGGGTATCCGCTTGAAGGATTTTGAAAACAAATCCGTGTTGGCGAAGAACATCTCCCTGGAGAGGGATTCTGCCTTCAAGCTCCAAAACCAAGCCAGCCAAAGTCTCTACGCCATCAAGGCTTTCATGAAACGGAGAGAAATCCCATCCTGTTTCTCTGGACAAATCTTGCAATAGCATTTTGCCTGCAACCCAATAGGAATCACGATCAAGCCGTCTGCAAAGCCTTTGTTCATCAGTATCAAATTCATCCTGAATTTCGCCCACAATTTGTTCAAGGGTATCTTCCAAAGTAACTAATCCTGAAATTCCTCCATATTCGTCTATGGCCAAGGCCATGTGCATGCGTCTAATCTTAAATTCCCCAAAGAGCTCATCAATGTGTTTGGTATCGGGGACAATATAGGGTTTTCGTAACAATTCTTGCCAACGAAAACTTTTATTTTGGTTAAGGCGCGAAAACAAATCTTTTAGATATAAAATACCCACAACCTGATCCAGGCTCTCACGGTAAACCGGAACCCTTGAATATCCCCAATCCTGTATTTGAGGAAGGATTTGCTCCAAGGTCGCATCGTAATCAATTGCCTGAATATCTTGGCGTGGAACCATAATCTGCCTCACTTCGAGTTCGCCGAAATTGACAATTCCCTTGAGCAAATCCTTTTCCGAACCACCACGACTATTCTCCTTTGCAAAGGTCAAGTCAATGGCTTGATTAATTTCGGCTTTGGACACTTGCACCTGCTTGAACACCGTCCATCGATCCAGGAAGCCAGAAGTTTGCATCAACAACCAAATGACAGGTTTAAAGAGATATTCTGAAATGTGTAGTGGCAAACTGAACCAACGGGCAACATTCAAAGGGTTTCTTGAAGCATAAACTTTGGGAACCACCTCTCCCGCAAACACGATAATAGCTGTCACTCCGAAGGTTTGAAGCAAGGCGGGGAGCCAAGGCATTCCATGAAAACTTAAAACCTTGAACAACAGATAATAAAATGAAAAAATTATACCTAGATTTACAACATTATTCCCAATAAGTATATTGGCCAAAAGACGTTGGGGATTGGATAAATGCCGAAGGACCCTGCGAT